>JADGCO010000024.1 GCA_015228935.1 Magnetococcales bacterium
AAATCCAAAATTCGTTGAATGATGTCCAGAGCCAAAAAAATTACCTCCATCAATCGATAAATTGTCATATCATCCTCCCTGAAAGTCAAGCCGGCCACAGCAGGATTGCGGTGGTCACAGTTCGACTCTACAACAAGGAAAGATTATGTCAAATGGTATAGTATTGCTTATTTAAATTATTATAAAAATTTGACATTTACATTTTGAGTCAAAACCAAAGCCAAATTCTCAAATCTATTCCCACTCGTCGAAACGATCCCCGATTTCCCTCGGCATCGCGTCAAGATGGACTTTGGCAAAAAATTTGCCGTATAATTCAAGGCAATCGATAATATTGATGCCGGAAATTCCCTGTTTGGCATGCCTGGGAAACCGTTCGAGGAGAACAGAAATTTCGGTGAGGGCAATCAACACATTTCTGGTTTTGACGCCGATGCGCAGAATCAAGACGAGCTTGTTCAGGGTCTTGCTGTCGTCCTTGCCGCCCTGCCGCCCCAATTTTTTTACCATGTAACCAATCTCTTGCAGATGCGGCAAAGCGGTCTCCAGAACAGATTGCACCCCCAACTCCTTGAGTGGTGCATAGGCACTGTATTGTCCCATGTTGGCCACAATCGGAATGCCAAGGATTGTCAAATCATCCAGATGATGGTCGCGAACGTGTTGGACGACGACATCCGCCATGGAGGTAAACTGGATACCGGATGGCTTACAAAGGTCCTTGATCTGGTTGGCAAAGTATTGGGTGGTATTGCAGGCCAGGGCGATGTGGGTGACGCCATCCTGGATGAAACGTCGGATGGCATCCTGCATCACCAGCCACACCTCCTCTTTTCTTTCCAACAATTCCATGGAAAGTCCCATCTCTGGGATCGACTGAATGTGGACCCTGGGATAGGAGAGATCACCATGCAATCGACTCTCCTCACTCATCGAGGCATAGATATGATCGTTGATATGACGCCACAGAGCCATCCCACTTTCCGGGCCATTGCCCGTGAGAATACCGAACACCGGCGGGGTATGCTCTTCCGAGTCCAGGGTGGTGATACGGGATACCACGACCTTGGGTGATATTTTTTCAAGCGCAGCAATGGCCTCGGCAGGGCGAAACTCCACTCCCCAGGTCAGGTCCCCTGCATTGGTCATGACGGTGTGCGGCGGTGTCAACCGGGTCAACAGCCCGCTATCGAATACTTGAATGCATTCGGCTGCCTCCGAAAAGGGGTTGACTGTACCGTACCGTATCCCTTGGCCAAGTCGGGCCAACTCCTCGCCCTGGACCCGGACCAGCGCGGTCTCGGCATCCAGGGCAACCGCAGCGGCTTCCAGGTCAAAACGGGCGGTGGCCCGGCAATGCAACAGGACATGACGGGCACCCAATGGACCAAATTGCCCCTTCATGAAGAGGGATTTGACCTCGTCATGCAGGGGGATGCCCGTTTTCCCCAGACGTTGCCGGCGATGCGCCGCATCCTGACAACTCGTGGCCGGGGTGTTGCGGGAAAGAATGTGCCAGACCCCGTGGGAACGAAAAAAATCCAGTGTCTGGCGTACCCGGGGCGGCAGGGTGGATACATCCGTTTCCATGGCAGAATCCGATGGAACTCTCATTGGTCGTGGGTATAAATATTGAGTTCTGCACCCTTCCAGGCGAAAGCAGCGCCAGAATCTCCGGCCAGGGCAACATGAATTTTGACTTTTTGTTTGGCTTTGATGCGTCCGGCACTCTCTTTGATCAGAAAGAGATGCTTGTTGCGGGTCAAATCGACGGTCAGGCTTTCTCCGACACTCTCGTTGGTACCCACCAGGGCGTTTTCAGGCACCCGTCGCCGGGAAAAAGTACCCAGGTATTGGTCACTTTGTTCGTTCATGGCGCTTTCCAGGGAGATGCGTATGGTGGCGCGATAATCGGGGTCCTCATTTTGTCCGGTCTGCAACTGGGCATGCATGAAACGCAGCATCACCTTTTCAATGCGACTCTCTTCCGGCACACTTGCCAGTTCTCCCTCCACAGCAACCGCTTTTCCATCGGCTTCGAGCTTTTTCTCGCCTGCCAGGAAGGTGCTTTCCAGACTGAGGCGCTGTTCTCCGGCAATGGATTGTTGCATCAACTGTTTCACAGTTCGCAGATCGTAATCGTCTTCGCCGAGCAGCACCATCAATTTACACAGGGCGGCTTCTGGAGTGATGTCAAACCCGCCGATAATGCCCCGGTCAAGAAGAACCTGGCTGGTTTCATACAGTCCCATGACCACTTCGCCAGCCGGGCAACTCGTGGTACAGACCACCACGCCACCCCGTTCGATAAATGCACTGAACAGGTCCAGAAAAAGTGCATCCGTAGGAATGTTGCCGGCACCATAGGCCTTCAACACCACCCCACGCAGGTTGCCATCCTTCAAAATGTTGGCCAGGACCTGGGAATTTTGCATGCCGGGAAAGACTTCAACAATGATGACGTTGGTGTCCATTTTTTTGTGGAATTGGACCGAAGAGTTATCAACCGAGCGAATGTTCTTGCGCTCGATGACGATATGGTCACCCGCCTTGCCAATGAGGGGATAGTTGGGCGAATTGAATCCCTGATATTCGACGACATTCATTTTTTTGGTGCGGTTGCCGCGAATGAAAAGATTGCCGAAGGCGACAATGACTTCCGAAATCAATGGCAGATTGTGAACCATGGGATTGGCCAGCATGATGGCTGTGATCATGTTTTGGTGGGCATCATTGCGCGGATTGGTGATGCCGGCAATCTGGGATCCGGTGATCACCACAGGTTTGCTCAGATACAACATCATGAAGGAAAGGGCAGAAGCCGTGTAGGACATGGAATCGGTACCGTGGAGAATGACGAAACCGGTATAGTCGTCATAATGTTTTTCAATAATATTCACCATCGCGTGCCAATGAGGAGGACCGACATTGCAGGAATCCAGGGGATTTACAAAGGCGATGGCATCCACCGGGTATCCCAACAGGCCCAGCTTGGGAGCAGCCAGTTTCAGGTCACGCCAGGGCTTGACCACCTGGGGGCTGTCGGGATCATCCATGTCTTTTGGGGCGCTGCCAATCGTGCCGCCGGTGTAGATGACCAGAACTCCTTTTTTTTCTTGCAACGTGGCCTTGGCATTGTCAATGGCAATGGGAACATAGCGTTCCAGTTCCGGGGCAATACCCTGGAGCAAAGCGGTAACCACCTTCTGGAAACCATCGATTCCCTCAAAGCGCATGTTACGCAAAGTGTCGAGAATTGCCTCAACAGCTTCCTGCTGCTCTTTTTTGAGCTTCGCGAAGCCGCTTTCCTCAGGCAAGGTTCTGATAAAATTATTGACGACCTCGTCAATGCGATCATCCCGTTCCAGATCAGTCAATTCTACGGATTCAAGAGACATGGCAGAACTCCTTGCTGATTGCTGTCGAATGGCTGTGATTATTGCGGTTAACGTGTTTCACCGTACTCTCCCTCCTCGCCAACATGGATGGTACGCATCCGTTTTTTCACCTCGGCCAAATAGTCTTGCGGGTCATCAAAACGGATCAGTTTCATTTTTATTTCATGCTGGATGCATCCAATGACCCAGGCAAATTTGGTCAGGGCGGCAGCCAGGGTCAGATTGCCTGCCGGGATGGCACCATATTGCGCCGGGACACTGGCCATTTCATATTGTGTCTGGGTGTAGGGATTGATGGGTACCTGGCTGGCGATGAGGACAGGAATACCGGATTGCACCGATTTATGAATCAAATGTCGGAAATTAAAGTCACCCCGGCTGGGAATGTTACCCAAACCCGGCGTGGTGATCAAAATACCGTCAATTTTCTCCGTAACCGGGTTTTCAAACGACCTTTCCAAAATTTGTTCATAAAAAACCGGACGCAATCCCGGTGCCAGGGTGATGAGCAGGATGCGGTCGGCAATGTAGGGGCGAAATATGTAGTCGGGTGCCGTTTTTCTCTCGTCCATCGCGTATCCATTAACCAGAAAGTGTTCGGTGATACGGGCCAACAGGGGCCAACCCGGAGATTGGAAACCGTCATAGGTCCGGTCATCCTTCTTTTCCGCCCGCACGGCCCGCATGACCAGGTCCCCAAAACAAATTTGCACTTCGGGTAGTGCCTGGTCGTTGACCGCTGCGAAACAGGAGCGGATAAAATTGTCACGGGTGTCGCCATGAACCTGGTCAATGGTGGTTTGCGAACCGGTGAAGACGACCGGCTTGCCAAAACCGCGCCCCAGCATGAAGGCCACAGCACTGGCGCTGTAGGCCAGGGTATCGGTGCCATGCGCAACGACAAAACCGTCAAATGTATCGCGGCGTTTGTGAATCTCTTCGGCAATGCGGATCCACTCCAGAGGAGTGACGTTGATGCCATCCAATTGGAACAGGGGCACATGCTCCACTGCGGCAAGTTTATCCAGTTCCTTGCGAATGAACTCCTCAATCGGTCCCATGGCACCCGCAAAGCTGGAAACCCTGCCTTCCGTGAGCATGCCCATGGTCCCTCCGACCAGGATCAGAGACAGTTTTTTATTGAAGCGTCGTTGAACAGGTTGACCTTTAGCCTGATCCAGGGATGTGCGCTGGCGTCCAGCCTGCATTTCATAACTGGCAACCACCTCATCGGCCCAGGCTGGAGTCAAATGCGTGCGGTAAATGGGGTTGGAGATGATGTGGCGTCCACTCCGGTCCCTGGCGATCAAACCAATATTTTCCAATGGGGCAATATTCCAGGGAGAGGGATCTGCCTTTCTGTCTCCATGAATATCTTTGTAGGTCTCCACGACCGAAAAAATTCGTGTTCCAAGGGATAACAATTGAATACGCAATCCTTGCAGGTGGTTTTGTGCCAGATTACGCCCCGGCTCCATTAATTCCGCTTCCAACTCGGCGATACGGGCAGATATGTCCGTAGCCAATTGAATCTCCTGGCCGATCAGGGAAGTCAGGAAAGGTTGGCCACCTGTCATGGCCAGCATTTTTTCCAGGATTGGGCTGATCTCTGCAAAATGCTCTTCAGGGAAGGCTTGTTCAGCGAATTGTCGATGATTGGCCGTGGTATTTTCAAAAGGCAGCAGGGCAACATCCGAAAAAAAGCTGATCCCCATGCCAGCCCTGTTATGTTCCATCAGCATTTCATTGGGTGTCAGTACCGAGACGAGAAGAAACGTGATTCGTTCTTTTCCGGAAGAATCCCCTTGAAGATATTCTCGCATCGAAAAAAAAAACTCTCCCACCTCGCCAAGCGGGAAAATCGTCACGATATCGAGTTCATCCAGCATGACAAACAGTCGCTTTCCTTCAGGTATAGCCATGGCCATGGCATCCAGGTGCCGAACCCAAAAAGAGCCGATGGATTCATCCTTGCGGCGACGTTTCAAACTGACGGAAATTCCTGGTATCTGTTTTCGCAACGCCTCCATGATGTTTTGTATCAGGCTGACGACACCTTCCTGGAAAGGATATTCCTGCCGAAACAGCAAGGAAAGATTGATTTCCACGCATAAGTGCCCCTGTGCTTCAAAACGGCGCTTGGTTTTGCGCATCAGGCTGGTCTTTCCCCCCTGCCGTCCTGCGTGCAGGTTGCAATGATTTCCTTGTAACAACAAATCATACAGTCGCTTGTCGGCGTCCCGAACGATATAAACGTCCTTTCGGTCGTCAATGGCTCCAGCCGGACGAAATCTTCGTTGCACGGATTTATTCCTGCCGATCAGGTGGTTTTATCTGCATTTGGAAGTTCCCGGGCAAACAGTTCCAGATTTTCTTTGACCCAATCGGATATGGGCACAGCACACGCAACATTATCATTACCCATTTTTCTCTTGAACAAACCACTATCCAGCAACCATCCAGAAATGCGTGAATGTTTTTGCATAAATTTTGTATAATTTTCCGACGAAATTTCCAGGAAACAATTTTTTATTTCGAAAGGCTGACCGTTTCCGGAATATTTTTCCAAAAATAAATCAAGCTTTTGGAAAAGGGGTCGGAATAAATGCTCCTTGCTCAGGAGAACCATCTCGTTTGAAGTCTGTTCCATAACTGCTGCCAACTCTTGACCTGAACTGTTGGCCACTCGTTGCACCGCATTGAAAGTGAGAAAAGGGTGACCGCGGAAGTGGCTCCATGCCCAATCGATCAGGCATCCACGATCCTTGGCAAAAGGGTGGACGGATGAACCGACAGAACCTTTCGGGTCTTTTTTTGTTTTTACCTTAAGTTCCTTTGCAGTTCTGGTCAGTATTTGCACGGCCATACGCTCGACTTCACTTTCCGTGCAGTTGGTCATGTAATAGGGCATGAGCTGCCGATGGATGGTACTCCCTACACCGAGATAAGCATCGGTTGTTCCACCTGTTTCATCGTAGGCACCAACAAAATGAACAATGCCTCCATGGTGATCCGGATCTCCCATATCATGTAAAAAATATCCCAGCTCAGTTGCAACCGCACCGGAAACCTCCTCCATGTGATCAAACACCAGAGCCACTCCAGCCTCACGATTCAGACTGTTGTTCAGAACATTTCTGACAATCCAGTCATGCACATCCTTTGGCTTTTGCAACCTGACTGAAAAACGTCCCTTGGGCATCTGTTTTCTGGTCTCCTGGTGCATCCAATCAAAAAGGGTTTGATTCTCTTGCCGACTGGCGATGAATTGCCGCAGGTCAAAAAGCAGGGTGGTCACTTCCTGTCGGGTCAGGGACCTGACAATCCCCCGTAAAGTGCTGCTCTTGCCCATTTTGCCCCCCCCCACCACACCAATGCGCAAGGGGGATCCCTGGGCATTTTCCAAGGTCCTGAATATCTGCGAATGTCTCTGTCCCTTGAGAAAACCCGGATTGTGGACCGGAATGACGCCCATGGCATCCAATTCCCGGGGATGCAGGGCATGACTCAAATATTGCGGGCTGTTTTCCAGTATGGCCACCTGGGCATGGTACGTGGAGCGCAAATCCTCTTCTCTCTCGCTGGATTTGATATCGAGATGCTCCAGAACTGCCTGGACAATCTTGGCAATCCCTTCTTCTCCTAAATCCTTGTTTCTATTTAACCATTGCGACAACTGTCCCTGGTTGATACCGGAATCTTCAGCCATGCGTCTCTGATTGAGAGAAGGTTCGGCTTTGATGATGAAATGCACGGCTTCATGGAGTTCCATCGTTATCACCCCTGAGGACATTCTGCCCGGTCTGGCGTTTGAATTGTAATCTGGTTATTATCCATCGGTTGGCGTCCAGGAGATATTGACTCAAACAGATTCGGTCAAATTTCTCGCTCCCCATGCCAAAACGAGGTGTATTTTTCATTTGATAGGCATTTGAGTCAATAGATTTAATTCAAATTTTTCACAGGGTGTATCAGGTCAATGGATGCCGTGGAGGTGGATGGTGGGGGGGGATGTTTTGACGTGAAAGTTTTGCATGTAATAAAGTTAATTTTTTACTGTAATCATGCCGGTTAAACATTGTGCGTATGCGAGGTCAATCAACATGGGAACTGTCTATTTAAACGGGAAATATCTCCCCCTGGAACAGGCCGCCATCGGGCCGCAGGACCGGGGCTTTCAGTTGGGTGATGGCATATTCGAACTGGTTCGCGCTTACAGTGGACACTGGTTTCACTTGCCAGAACATTTGGCACGCCTGGGCCGGGCGGCCCATTTTCTCAGACTGGTCAGGCAGGATTTTTCCGAGATGGCTGGTGTGGCAGACCGGCTGCTCGCAGAAAATAGAATGCAGGGACAAAATGCCCTATTCTATCTACAAATCACCCGGGGCGTGGCACCACGCGGTCTGACCTTTCCAGGAGTGGACACACCGTTGACTCTCTACGCCAGCGTGCAAAAATTTCAACCGGATTTGCACATGCGAGAACAGGGCGTGCGGGCGGTATGGGTGGCGGATGGACGCGGGGCCAGATGTGATCACAAGACCATCGAACGCTTGGCCAACGTACTGGCACACCAGGAGGCCCTGGATCAGGGAGCGGATCAGGCCATCTTCGTTCGCAATGGCCTGGTCTCGGAAGGGGCACACACCAACGTTTTCGCTCAGGTGGGGGACACGCTGATCACCCCGGCCATCGGGAGTGGCCACCTGTTGCCGGGAATCACCCGCCAGGTGTTGCTGGATTTATGTCGGAGTCACGCCATTCCGGTCCAGGAGACGGAATTGTCGGTCGGCATGCTGCACTCTGCATCGGAAATCATGCTTTCCGCCACGACGATGGAGATTGTGCCGGTGGTCTCCCTGAATGGACGCCCCGTGGGCACGGGAACCCCCGGCCCGGTGGTGCGGCGGTTGCAACACCTGTTTCAAGACATCACACCCAAACCCCGGTGAAGCGGCGTGTTTCTCGGCAAACTGGACCAACGCAGACGCTGCACTCGTGCGGTCACGGCTTGTTTCGGGAGTCCCGATATGGCGACCCGGCTCCTGATCAGGTGCTGGCAGACTCATAGCGCACCAGTTCATTCTGGGTATCGGCGGCCTCTTTTTCCAGACCGAGGCGGGTGAAAAGTGCAATCGCCTCGCGGAATTTATCTTCGGGACGCCGTCCTTCCAGGAGAATCAGACGGGCTTCCAGCCGCAGGGTCCGGGCCAGATCGGCCTGTTCCTTGCCGATGCCCAGGGTGCGTTTGGCCTCCTCAAGATAGGTTCGCGCCGAGGCCGGATCCTTTTTGTCCAGATAAAGCTCTGCCAAAACGAGGGCATTGGCGACAATCTTGCGTTTGAGATCCAGCTTGCGGTGAATGCGCATGGCCGCCAAAAGGGCCGCTTCACCGGCATCTGTTTCTCCCATTTCCAGGGAACAACGGCCCTGGCTCATCAGGGCCGTGCCGGCCCCGAATGGATTGCCGATCCGTTCCATGATCTGGGAGGATTTGCTGAAATAATCGAGGGCCGTGGCCAACTCTCCCTTTTTGGTGTGCAGAAAACCCAGGGAAAGATACAGGTTGGCCGTCTGGCGTCGATTGCCAAGTTCGGAAAAAATTTGCAGGCTGCGCTGACTGAAGGCGGTGGCCTGATCGAAATCGCCCCGATGTTCGTGGATGACGCCCAGATTGTTGCAGGCCATGGCCACTGCATCGCGGGCCTTGTGTGTTTCGAAAATGCCCAGGGCGCGATTGGCCAGCTCCACAGCCGAATCGGATTGTCCCATGCTGTTCATGATCCAGCTTTGGTTGAGCAGCAACAGACCGGTTTCCAGGGCATCCGGTTCGCCAACCAAGAGCTGCTGTGCCTGCTGGTAGACGGCCAAAGCCTCGTCCCGGGAACCCAGTTTTTCGTGGATGCGGCCAATGTTGCGAATGATATCGGCTTGACGGCGGGGTTCCTTTTCCAGGGTGACGGCCCGCTGGCGGGAGGCGATGGCGGCTTGCATCTCCCCGGCCAGTTCCTGGACTTCCGACAGATGCACCAGGATTTCCCCCAATGACACAGGGGTTGCTTCCATGTCGCTCGCGAGTTCTATGGCCTGGTTGAAATAGATCACGGCGTCCGGATTGGCATAGGCCTTTTTGGCCTTCAGGCCGCTGCGCACCAGAAAATCCAGGGCACGCTCCCGCTCCCCGGCCCGCTGATAGTGCCGGGCGAGAATTTCGTAATGATCCTCCAGACGGCTGCTGTACAACTCTTCGATGACACCGGCCACGGCCGCATGCATCTCCTTGAGCTTTTTTTGCAGCAGGGTGGAGTAGATGGACTCCTGGATCAATATATTGCGGAAACTGTATTCAATTTCGGGGAAGGATTTGGATTCGAAGACAATGCCCATTTCGACAAACTGGTTGAGACGCTCTTCTGGATCCTTGACTCCCCGGACATCACAGATACGCCGCAGCAAGGCCAGCTTGAATACCGGACCGATCACGGCGGCGGTGTGCAGAATTTCCTTGGGTTCATTCTGCAATTTATCGATGCGGGCAATGATCATGCCCTGGATCGAACTGGGAATGGCAATCTCGGCCAGGTTTTTGACAATCTGGATGGTGCCCTGTTCGTCGCGGCGGATCACCTCTTCTTCTTCCAGGTTGCGCACGATCTCTTCGATGTACATGGGATTGCCATCGGCCCGATCCCGGACCAATTCCAGAATTTCCGTGGGAATGGTCGCGGATTGCAGGAGATGCTGCACCATCTGGTCACACTGGTCGGGTGTCAATTGCTGGAAGGTGATTTCGGTGGCGCGTTCCCCGAGGGTTTTGTGGGCAATCATGGGGAGCTTGGCGGAGGGGTGATCCTTGACGGGCCGCAGCAGCAGCAACAGCATGATGGGGGCGTCACGCAGGGAATCGAAAAGAAAATTGATCAATTCCACGGAACTGGCATCGGCATAGTGCAAATCCTCCATGACCAGGACCAGGGGTTTGTTGCGTGCCATGCGTTTGAAAAACCAGGCAAAGGCCCGAAACGACGCCATTTTGATCTCCTGGGCATCCATCTGGGCCATGGGAATGTCATACTCCTCGCCCAGATTGATGCCGAGAATGCTGCCCAGAAAAACCATGGCTTCGCGGGTTTCGGTATCCAGATTGTCCGGATTGATGTGCAGCAGCAGGGGAAGATTGGTGGTCACTTTCTGGGCCACGGCTTCGGCGAGGTCTTCCGAGTCAATGTTGAACAGGTGTTTCAGGATTTCGGAAAAGACATAATAGCTTGTGGAGCGACTGAACGAGCGGCAAATGCCATCGATGATCTGGGTATCGCCACTTTTGAGGTGATTTCTGACTTCAAACTTGATGCGGCTTTTGCCAATGCCGGGATCCGAGATCAGGAACACGGCCTGTCCCTGACCGGACATGAGCTTGTCGGCGCACTCCTGGAGGATGCGCAATTCCTGGTCGCGCCCGACGAGCGGCACCACCATCTGGCCGGGTTTGCGATCCATGGCCTTCTGGCTTTTGGCGCGCAGGACTTCGTAGACGGCAACCGGATCTTTTTTGCCTTTGACCTTGATGGGATCGTGTTTGACAAAATCGAACAGGTTGCGTGTCTGATTGTAGGTATAGACAGAAATGAAAATCTGGCCGGATTTGGCGATGGATTCGAGACGGGAGGCCAGATTCACCGTATCGCCCATGACGGTATATTCCATTTTTTGATCCGAGCCGACGCCACCGGCGATCACCATGCCGGAGTTGATGCCGGTATGGAGTGTGAGGGGTTTTTCCAGTTTGATTGGCAGGCGGCGGTTGTACTCTTCCATTTCCCGTTTCATGTCCAGGGCGGCGCGGATCGCCAGTTCCGGGTCATTTTCGTGGGTGATGGGGGCACCAAAGATGGCCATGATGCAATCGCCGATGAATTTATCCACATGCCCTTCATAACGCATGACAATATCGGCCAGCATTTTCAGGCAGCCATTCATGACATCGGTCACTGCTTCGGGGTCCATTTTTTCGCTCATGGCGGTGAAACCCGAAATGTCGGCAAACAGGACCGTCACATTTTTGCGTTCGGATTCCATGTCTACCACGTTGCCGGTGGTGCGTGGGGGGGAGAGTGTGGGCGGGGTGGTGCGAGAGGTACTGGTCAGGACCGGCAGGGGAGGGGAACCGCTGCCCAGGGCCAGACGGTTGCCACAGCCGCCGCAATACTGGTCTGTCTCCATGGCAGGTGTATGGCAACGCAGACAAAACAGGTGCAATGGCGCACCGCAGCGGGTGCAAAAACGCACACCATCCCGGTTGACGGTTCGACACAGGGAACAATTCACGTCCAATACCCCCATTTTCTGAACGGCAAATCAAAATCTCACAGGCTCCATCCCCGGCATGATACACCATTGCCGGGCTTCTCAGTATGGGGAATTTGTTCCATCAATTTGCGATATTTTATTCACGTGGCCGGGCTTGGAATCAGCCAGAGAAACCATTGTCCTATCGGATTTCGCTTCCCGTTCTTGCAGTGCTTTTCCCATGGCCCGCAAATCGAAATCAAATTGAGCGGCATATGCCTCCCTGTTTTTGCGTACTTCTTCGACAATCGGATCAGTCCACATGGTTAATCCTCCTCTGGTAATTCTTCAGGAGTCACGATGATTGGGGATACCATTTCTTGTGTACGTAGAGCCTCATCAACGGCACGACGGGTCCTGCCATTGGCGATATGTCGGCAGTTCCATGTCAACAAAAAATCCATGCGGTAGGATGCTGCCAACGCAATATGCAGACTGTCCGCATTGGCCTTCGCGGGCAGATTTGTGAATTGATGCAATTTTTCACCAAGCAGGATTGTTTTGTCGTCAAGCATCAAAACAGGAACGGCTTCCAGTAGGGCCAATCGTCTCCGAGCCGCATCCTGGTTACCCATTTCAATTTCCTGTATGACCAACTCTGATACGAACAGATCATACCGATCGCGCCGCTCGGTCCACCACTCCTGGGTAATTTGCTGATGGGCGGCAACGATCAAATCTCTGCTTGGCAGTGCGGCCAGGTAGCTGATGATGCTTGTCTCAAGATAAAGGCGAGGTTTCATGTAATTATCTTCCATAATATCAATAACATAAATATGATTATTGACGCACACTATCCTGATTGACGGTTCGACAAAGGGAAGATGGCAAATCAAGATTCCACAGGCCCTATCGCCAGCATGATACATCATTGCCGGGTTTCTCAGTATGGGGAATTTGTTCCATCCATTCGCGGTGGATTTTGCATCATCCATGGATCATACTGCGTGGCACTGACAAGCCCTTCTTTGGGCTGACGCCAATCTAAAGAATTGCTTATGGATGCCTGGCACAAATGGAGCCTGCCATGAATTCCTGGAAAATTACCAAAGTCACGCCTGTCACAGGCGTTCCTCAGTTGGATATTTTGTGGGAGGATGGCTACTTTGCCCGGGTGGATCTTTCCCGGATCGTTGCGCTCAATGCCGAGACTGCCCGGTTGGGAGATATGGATTATTTCCAGGGCGTGACGATCATTGACTGGGGATGGGGAGTTGGCTGGTCCGACGATCTTGATCTGGGTGCGGATAATCTCCGTACATGGGCTGAGGAACAAAACAGGGCATGCACGGATCGTGCTGGCAAAAATTTACCAACAGCGCCTGTCTCATCCTGGGCACAACCTTGAAATCCTTGCCATCTCAGGTCGAAATTTCTTGCAGAACCCGGTGGGCGGTTTTCTGGAAAATTTCTGCGTCCCGGACCGGGGCAATGGTCGTCTCATGCCCGGACCCGTCCCGGATGACCAGTGCCGAATAACAGGATAGTTTCCAGGGATGGTGTCGGACCGTGAGCGTTGTTCCTGGGGCCAGGGACCAACTCCGGGTTTGCGGATGCCGGGCACGGGTCTGCAAAACCACCTGTCGGGAAGTCAGGGTCAGACGGGTAAATTCCCGCCGCCACATGGCACGCACGAAGAGTATGGCGGCGGCAAGCGTGGAAAAAAACAATCCGGTCACGGCAAACCGGGCCAGGGGCACCATGCGCAGAGGAGGGGATTTGCTGTAGGCAAATTCCGAAAAATCCGTAACATAATAAAAATTGTGTATCACCTTCAATTGCACCAATGCCAGAAAGATTGCTGCCACAAGACCCAGAAAAAAGGGTACAAGATAGACGCAGACATGCAGGATGGTCTGTTGCCGAATCTCTTCCCCGTCTGCCAGGGGAAAACCGGTTTTGCTGGTGGGAAGGGTGCGATATTTGCGGAACATAAGTTTCTGCCAGCTTTATTGGGGGGTATGGGAATATTTGGACAGCGGGTCAAACAGCGGATAGGATGCAATGTCCGATCAAGAGAATGGAGGATAACGGACCCGGGCGGTTTCGTCATCCATTTTTATCAATGATTTTTGTCACGCGGAATTTGTCATCTGGGAGAAACCGGAATGGATCAACGTCTATCGCTTGTGACCCTTGGGGTACGGGATTTGGCCAGGGCGCGGGCATTTTATGAATCTCTTGGTTGGCGGGCTTCGTCGGCCAGCAATGCGCATATCTGCTTTTTTCAGACCGGTTCCATGGGGATTGGCCTCTATCCCCTGGAGGCTTTGTTGGCGGACAGTTCAACAGTGAATACCGATCCCAGGCCAGGCGGCATCACCCTGGCGATCAACGTGGTGCATCGTGCAGATGTGGACCGGGAACTGGCCGCTGTACTGGATCATGGCGCAACCCTTCTCAAGCCGGCGGTCGATACGCCTTGGGGGGGACGCACGGCCTATTTTGCCGATCTGGATGGCCATCCCTGGGAAATTACCTGGGCACCCATGTTTCCCCTGGGACCCCGGGGGGAGTTGTGCCTGCCGTAAATCAAGAATTTTTCTCCTCGTCCAGACTTTTCAATAATGCCGAATAATCAATTTTCCCCACTCCCAGGAGCGGCATGCTTTCCATGGGGATGATTTTTTTGGGAAGGAAAATTTCACCCAGGCCGGTGGTGCGGGCACACGTCAGCAGGGCATGGCGTTGGGGATTGGCCTGGGTGGTAACCAGAAGGATTTGTTCTCCTTTTTGGGCATCGGCAATGGCCAGGGCCGCATGCTGGGCGTCGGGCCAGACCTGGCAGGCCAGGGCCTCCACCATGGCCAGGGAGACCATTTCGCCACCGATTTTGGCAAACCGCTTGACCCGCCCGATGATGAACACAAAACCGGCCTGATCCACGCGCACGACATCCCCCGTATCGTACCAGCCATCGACCAGCCCGGCAGAGCCTTGATGTGTGGCCAGATAGCCCAGCATGATGTTGGGACCCCGCACCCAAAGCCGTCCACCATCCGTCAGGCCGGGAAGCGATTCCAGACGAAAGTCGAGACCCGGCATGAAACACCCGACGGAACCGGCCCGACAGGCAAACGGGGCATTGACCGCCAGGACAGGACTTGCTTCGGTGGTGCCGTATCCTTCCAGGATGCGCAGGCCAAATTTGTCCATCCACAAGGCGCGGGTGCGGTCCCGCAACGGTTCGGCCCCGGAGAAGACCAGACGCAGGGTGGCAAAATCCAGGGGATGGGCGGCACGACCATATCCATGGAGAAAAGTATCGGTACCAGCCAGAATGGTGGCCCGACTGGCATGGACCAGATGGGGAATACCCTCGAAATCCAGGGGCGACGGCACCAGGTGAATCCGCACCCCGGCCAGCAGGGGGGCCAGCGTGCCCATGGTCAGACCAAATGCATGAAACAGGGGCAGAATGTTGAGCAGGGTGTCCCGGGCATCAAAATCCAGGCGTGCCCCAACCTGGGCGCAATTGGTCAGGAGATTCAAATGGGAGAGCAGGACACCCTTGGGCACGCCCTCGGAACCGGAGGTGAACATCAACAGGGCCGGATGTTCCACCCGCAGCCACGCCGCCTTCCGCCGATGCATCCAGCAGGGGGTTAGTGTCGCCAAGCCGGCCCAGAGCATGTGCCCGGGGGTGATGTGTTGCCGCAAATCTTCCAGAATGAGAATGTGGCACACCTCGCCCAACCGTGCTACGGTTTTGGTCAGACCGGCCTTGTCGATGAAGGTGCGCGATGTGACGATGGTCTGGATGCGGGCCAGCCGGCACGCCTGCAACATGGGCTCCACACCGGCGGTAAAATTGAGCATGGCTGGCAACCAGCCCCGGAATTGCAGGGCCAGAAAGGTGACCACGCCGCCAACCGAAGTGGGCAGCAGGAGACCCACCGGCAGGGAAGGATTGGCCGGCAGGTGCTGTTGGAGCAGCCGGCTCAGCAACAGGGAACGAAACACCATCTGCCGGCGGGTCAATTGCTGCCCAGTGGTATCCCGGATGGCCCAATCCTGACCGGAGAAGGCCTGGCCGGTTTTCAGCAGGGCCTCCCAGAGGGTGCGATACTGCACACGGCCCGCCAGGGCGGCCTGTTCCATGCGCAGGGCCAGTTGCCGGCTGTCGGCCAGACGGCGTTCCCGGGGGGATACACTCTCCTCGACCTGGCTGTCATCGGGAAACCAGGGGGCCATGGCCGTCAGGCTGAGACGGGGCAACCACCACCGCCGCCCCGGGGCACTTCCGCCCAGCAAACGGGAGCGCTGGGGACCCTCCAGATGTACCGGCACCAGGGGCACACCGGCCAGGCGTGCCACGTGAACCGGCCAGGCCTGCACCTTGCCCGGACGCCCCGCATGCCGGGGCCGATCCTCCGGAAAACAAACGGCACACCCCCCGTCACGCAAAAAAGCGATCAGGGAGTCCTGGGTTGCGGGTTTTTGACCATCAATCCGCAACAGCCGCGACAAACCAGGCATGAAGCGCCCAAAAGCGTTCCATGGGTGGGCGGCGAGAGCGTCATGGGGCAGGACCAGGGCCAGGCTGGTGCGCGGCAGCAAAGAGGCAAGCAGCCAATCCCGTTGTGCCGGATGGTTGCAGACGAACAGGAGACCGCCCGTGGCAGGTATCTGTTCCCAACCAACCTTTTCGACCCGCAACAGGCGGCCCAGTACACGCACGACCAGAGACTGCGCCACAGTCAATCCGTATCACGGCGGCTGGGAGCGATGCCCAACTTGTCAGCTACCGCACGGGGAATGTCGGCCCGGGCCTCGGCAAGAATTCTGGCCAATCGCTGTTGTTGAGAAAAACTGGGTTTTGGCAAGGCAAGGGCGGTGCGCAGGGCACCCGGCACATGCCGGGTACGTTCGAAGGTACCGATCAACACGTCGCTGATCTGCTGGAGATAGTTGGGATCCGGGGGTGGGGTCAACTCCAGCAGGGCGTGCAGCTCCCTGGCGGCATGATCGTAATAATCGCGGGACATATAGGCCAGGGCCTTGATGAGGAAAATTTCCAAATCCCGAAAACCGTCTTGTTGCAGGCGCTCCAACAAGGTGATGGTCTGTCCCGGCATTTCGCGATGAAAATAGACAAAGGCATGGGCCTTGATGCGATCCGGTTGTGTAAAAACCACCTGTTTTTCAGTCGCCAGGCCGGCCACAATGGCCATCATGCGTTCAACACGCACATCCCAACTGTTGACCGCTGCGACCCGTTTGGCCTGCCGGGAAATTTCCTGCCAGCGATCCGGATGGCGTTTCATTTCCCGACAGAAACGCAGGAGTTCACCGGTATCATGATAAATCAGGATATTCTGGCCCGGGGTAAAAAACTCTTCCAGGGAGATGGCGGGATTGGCCAGGACCACAGCCCCACAGGCCGATCCTTCGAAATTGCGTGGGTTGAGAACCTGGGTATCGTTGTCGTTGAAAACAAGTTTGGCGCGGGAATAGAGACGAGCCACTTCTTCATTCCAGATTCCCTCTGTAAAGAGCGTCTGGAAGCCTGCTTCCCGCAAGGCATTCAAATGTTTGACCCTGAGGGGACGTGTCTCTGGATTCATGTCCCCCACGAAAGCAATATCAATGTCGCGTGGCGTACCAAAGTCACGATAGTGGTCGGCATCGAAGCCATGGGGCAACCAATGGATCCCTGCATGTCCCGTCTTGAGAAAGCTTTTCAAATATTGTTGAAAGGAGACAAAAACGACATTGAAGAGCTTGGCATACTCGATCTGCCAGTGGAGATTGAAATGGGGATCAAGGGCGTAGTACCAGCACGGCAGCGGGGATTCCTCCAGCCCTTCGGGAAAAAATCTGACGCCGGACTCGATGACGCATACCACCTCGGGCACAAAGGGACTTTCCAGGGATGCCAGATTGGCGAGGATTTCCTGGATGGATGTGGTCTCTTCGCAGCCAAAACTGGTTTCGGTGGCGACATGTCCCGGCCCCACGGAAAAGACAGCAACCCGCTTCCGCAGGGCCTTGTCCAGGGAGCTGGCTGTGGTGCCCCGGTGATATCCGTACAACAGGAGAATTTTTTCCGGGAATTTCATGTCATGTCCCGGGTACGTTGTCTACTCACAGGGCGGAACGATCCTCATCGGCCATGTCGAGGGAGTTGAGGGTCCTCTCCAGGGAGTTGAAGTGGGATTGTTCTTCGACAGCCAGATCCAGGCAATATTTGCGCAGGGTGGGATCGGTGACAGTTTCGGCCATGTCGCGCAGATTGTCGCGGGCGTCAGCCTCCATGTTCATGGCCATTTCCAGGATGGTGCGGGGATCGGCTTTGGCCAACGCCTGGTTTTCCTTGGCACCCAGGGAACCGTCCGGGTCTTTTTCCAACTCTTTCAGGTAAGCCTCGGCATCGAACTTCTGGCCCAGGGGGGTTCCCCGGGTCTTGGCGATCAGATTGCGGGCATGGTCATCTTCCTGGTTGGCCAACTCCAAGAGGAGCATGCGCGACACATCATTGGTAGTCACTTCAGCGGCCTGGGCATAATAGGCTGAAGCCTTGATTTCGTTCAGTATTGCTGTCTTGAACAGCCTGACGGCCTTTTCCATGATCTGGTTCCTTTTCAATGTCTTATCGCGACACGGTTGCAGACTACCCACTCAACCAAAATCCGGGTGCCAGGGCCATTAAGCCATATTTCAGTCTGAATTTCAACCATCACCCGCTGATGGTACTTTGCACAAGGCTCCGGCAAGGGTAGGATGCTGGAATCAGCAACCTGTACACTAGTCGGCTGCCATGGAATCACTCCTTGTCGTTGAAGATTCGAAAAGTTTCGGAGAATTGCTCTGCAAACGGATGCAGGGTGCCATGGATCTGAACGTGGTTTGGGCGCGTTCCCTGGCCGAGGCCAGGGAGGCTGTGGCCCAGGCCCAGACCAGACGGCCCTTTGCCATGGGAGTTCTGGATCTCTATCTGCCGGATGCCCTGAATGGAGAAATTGTCCCCTTTACCTTGAAACAAGGCATCCCGGGCGTGGTCCTGACTTGTGAGTATCACGAAGAGTTGCGGAATCGCATTCTTGCCCAGGGAATTCTGGATTATTTCATCAAGGACAACATTCACGTCATCAACTCCGTGGTGCATTTCGTCAAGCGGTTTTTCCGCAATCATCAGACCCGGGTTCTGGTGGTGGACGATTCGCGCAGTGCCCGCAGGGTTTTGGCCGATCTGCTGCAACGCCATGGTTTTACCACGTTGGAGGCTGCCGATGGCAACGACGCCCTGCAACAACTTGCCACCACGCCCATTCAAATCGTGCTTGCCGACTATCAGATGCCCGGCATGGACGGCTTTCAACTGACTCGCAAGATTCGCAACCAGTATTCCCCCGAAGAGATGGCGGTGATCGGACTCTCCGCACATGGTGACGGGGATCTGGCCAGCCGGTTCATCAAGGCGGGAGCCAATGATTTTCTGGCCAAACCGTTTCGCAATGAAGAGTTGTTGTGTCGGGTCTTCCAGACCAATGACATCATCGAGCGGCACCGGGAACTGGGCAAACTCGTCAAGCACCAGGAAAGCCTGGTCAAACGCCATCAGTCTGTCCTGGAAAATGCCCTGGATGCCATCATCATGACCGACCGCCACGGTCGCATCACCGATTTCAATCCTGCTGCCGAGACGTTGTTCGGATATGACAGGGATACGGTCGTGGGACAGTTCGCCCACGAATTCATTGTTCCGCCCCACCTGCGGGAACGACACCGCGACGCCATTGTCCGCCGGGCAACTCCGGAAAAGATTGCTGCCCCACTCAAGCGTCGTCTGGAACTGCCGGGATTGCGGGCCAATGGCGACATCATCGACCTGGAAATTGCCCTGACCACCATCCGCCACGATGATGATTTTCAGTTCACGGCCTTTCTCCAGGACATTACCCAACGGCGGCAACTGCTGAAATCCCTCGAAGAAACCCTGGGCGTGGCCGAATCCGCCAGCCGGGCCAAGAGCGAATTCATCGCCAACACCAGTCATGAAATCCGCACTCCCATGAACGCCATCATCGGGTTTACGGAGCTGGCCCTGAAGACCGATCTTTCTCCCCGACTGACCGATTATCTCAGCAAGGTGCAAAGGGCCTCCCATACCCTGATGGGACTCATCGATGACATTCTCGATTTTTCCAAGATGGAGGCCGGCAAACTGGAATTGGATCCGGTCGCCTTCGACCTTCAGGACATGATCGACCGTCTGGCGGAATTGTTCAGCATGCAAACGTCCGAAAAGGGGATCGAGCTGGTTTTTTACATGCCCATGGCCACCCATCGTGCCACTTTCGGTGACGCGCAGCGCCTGGAACAGATTCTCATCAATCTGATCCGCAATGCGATCAAATTTACCGAAGGGGGCACCATTGCCGTGCGCATGAACCTGCGCGACCTGGAAGGGGAAGGTGTCGAACTGACCTGTCAGGTGCAGGATACCGGTATCGGCATCGATCAGGATCGCCTGCCGCATCTGTTTTTGCCCTTTGTGCAGGCCGATGGTTCCACGACCCGCAAATATGGGGGGACCGGTCTTGGTCTGACCATTTGCAAACGACTGGTCGAACTGATGCATGGCCATATTCATGCGGAAAGCACACCGGGTGTGGGCAGTATTTTTTCTTTTACGATACCCCTGGAGTGGCGTCCGCCTCTGCACCCGGAAGCACCGACCATGGCGCAACGTTTTCGGGGCATGCGCATTCTGGCCGTGGACGACAATGGGGCCACCCGGGAAATGTTGCGGGGCATTCTGGACTCCTTTGGTCTGGAACCGGTCACCGTGGATTCGGGCGAGGCGGCCATGACGGAATTCATCACCGCCCAGGCCGCCGGCCAGCCATTTCCCCTGATCCTCATGGATTGGCGTCTGACGGGCGAAAACGGTATCGAAATCGCCAGAAAAATATGGGAAACCCAGGCCAGGATGACCCCACCCACCGCCAGGGTCAAAGTGATCATGCTGACGGCTTTCGGCGACGACGACACCGAGCAGGAGGCCTTTGCCTCCGGCATCGATGCCTTCATCCACAAACCGGTCACCCGCTCCCAGATCATGGAAGCGATTCAGAGGGTGTTCGGCGAACAGACCCCCAAACGCAACCGGTTTGCCAAGGTGCTGGCCGAAGAAGCTGAAACCTCGAAAAAAATCGGTGGTGCCAGAATCCTGCTGGCTGAAGACAATGCCGTCAATCAACAGGTGGCCAGGGAAATTCTGGAACGGGTCGGATTGTTCGTGGAGATTGCCAACAACGGGCAAGAGGTTTTGGACCTTTTGGAAAAAAATACCTACGAAGCGGTACTCCTGGACATCCAGATGCCGATCATGGATGGTCTGGAAACGGTGCGCAGAATGCGGGCCGATCCCCGCTTCCGCGACTTGCCGGTGATTGCCATGACAGCCCATGCCATGGCCGATGACAAACGGAGGTGTCTGGAAGCCGGCATGACCGAACATGTGGCCAAACCGATTCGTCCAGAACGTTTGTACGGTTTGCTGGGCCGCCTGATCGGACCTGTTGGCGCTCTGCAACCGATCTCTCCTGTTGCCGATCACGAGGTTGACATTCCAGAACTGCCGGGTCTGGACAGCGTCGATGGACTGCGTCGCCTTGGAGGCAACCGCACCTTGTATCGTCGTTTGCTGATCCGTTTTCGGGAGGATCACCTGCACCTGTTGGAAAAAATGTCCACTGCCCTGCAAGAAAACAACTTGGACGAGGCTGCCCGGTTGGCCCATGCCACCAAGGGGGTGGCCGGGAACATCGGGGCCAAACCTCTTGAACGAGCCGCTCTGGAACTCGAAACTGCCCTGCGGAAAAATCAGGATCCACAAGTCGCCGGTACGGCCTTTGCCGCGCACCTGACCTCCCTGCTGCAAGCCCTGAATACAATTACCGAAACAGGTGATGACGATCCGGAGGATGCGGCTTTTTCGGACAAAATCAACGCTATCGACCGCAACCGCCTGGTGCCGTTGCTGCAAACACTGGCGCAACGCCTTGCCGATTACAATTTTGAGGCCCAGGATCTTGTCGATGCCCTGCGCCCGGATTTTACGGATACCCCCCTGAGTGGCCTGTTTGGCAAGATGGCGACCCAATTGGGGCGGTATGAATTTGAGAAAGCCTTGGCAACACTCGAAAACCTGGCCGTCAGGCTGGCTATTCCCCTGGGAGAATGCGTCTCATGAGCGATTCGTCACCCAAGAAAAAGGTACTCATCGTCGATGATCAACGCACCAACATTGACATTCTCATCGGCATTCTTCCCGAATATGAACGTCGTATCGCTCTCAACGGCAAACAAGCGCTGAAAATAGCCCAGTCGGACAATCCGCCCGATATCATTCTGCTCGACATCATGATGCCGGAGATGAACGGCTATCAGGTTTGCCAGTTTCTCAAGGATGATCCGAAAACCCGGGATATTCCGGTGGTCTTCGTCACGGCCAAGAAGGAGGTGGAGGACGAAACCAAGGGGCTGGAAATGGGGGCCGTGGATTACATCACCAAACCCTTCAACCCCGATATTGTGCGCCACCGGGTCAAAAACCACCTGGACTTGAAAGAGCAGCGCAACAACCTGGAAAACCTGGTGCAGATACGCACCCGGGATCTGGAACTGGCCCGGGTCGCCGCAGAAACGGCCAATCGGGCCAAGAGCGAATTCCTGGCCAACATGAGCCACGAAATTCGCACCCCCATGAATGCCATCATCGGCATGACCGATCTGCTCCTGGAAACAAAACCCTCCCAGGAACAACGCGAATATCTGGAAATTGTCCAGACCTCGTCCCGCTCCCTGCTCGATCTCCTCAACAGCATTCTCGAACTCTCCAAGATCGATGCCGGGTATCTGCGCCTGGAAAAAATTCCTTTCGACCTTCTGGGACGTTTGGAAAATGCCTGCGAAACCATGGCCCTGCGCGCCCATGAAAAGGAACTGGAACTGTTGTGTCATGTCTCCCCCAATCTGCCCGCCACCCTGCTGGGGGATCCGCTGCGTCTGCACCAGATCATCATCAACCTGCTCAGCAACGCCATCAAATTTACCGAAAGCGGAGAGGTGGTGTTGCATGTGGTACCGGAAGAAGAGGTTGTTCCCGATGCCACAAGCTGCCTGGTGCGATTTACGGTCCAGGATACGGGAATCGGCATTCCGGCGGATCGATTGGAACAGATTTTTGAGCGTTTTACGCAGGCTGACGGTTCCATCACCCGACATTTTGGCGGCACCGGCCTGGGATTGACCATCAGTCGCCATCTGGTCGAGCTGATGGGGGGCAAAATCTGGGTGGAAAGCCGGGTCAAAGGAGGCAGCCGCTTTCATTTTACGGTGCGGTTTGACATCGGCCATCGCTGCATCGCCAAACCGGACCAGATCATGGAAGAGCGCCGGGTGGAATCCAAACGTTCAGGATTGGACGGGGTCTCCATCCTGGTGATCTGGAAAAATCTCCAGGGACAGGAGATCATGCGTGAGGTATTACAATCGTTCCATGCCGGAGTCACCCTGGCGACCGACACCTCACAAGCCAGAACTGCTTTGGAACATTGTCCACCTGACAAACCATTTGACCTGATCATCCTCGATGACGCATCCTTTGATCAAAACGACCCCTCACTCTCCATACGGGAGTCACATTCGGGCTGGAAGGGAAACTTGATCCTGTTGTTGCCCACCCATCGCCGCGTTCAGAATGCCGATCACCTCTGCAAAACCAATAAAATTGTGTGCTGCCGCAAACCGGTCAATAAATACGCCCTGTGGCACCACATCATGCAAATCCTGGAACGACTTCCAACCCGGGAGACACAACCCACAGCCGTCAAACCGGTCACGCCCCCCCCCCAGCAGGGCAGCCCGCTCAACATACTGCTCGTCGAAGACATGCTCAACAACCAGAGGTTGGCCCTGTCCATATTGAAACGGGCCGGACATCGGGTCATCGTGGTCAACAACGGCAAGGATGCCCTGGTCGCCATTGCCGCCAACATGATCGACCTGATCCTGATGGACCTGCAAATGCCGGAGATGGATGGCTACGAAACCACCCATCACATCCGTCATGGTGACGGCGTGGCCGAGGAAAAACGCCGTATTCCCATCATCGCCGTCACCGCTCACGCCATGGAAACCGAACGGCAACGCTGCTTTCAGTCGGGCATGAACGGCTTTTTGCGCAAACCCTACCGTCTCCAGGAAATGCTGGATGCCATCGCCCCCTTCAGCAATCTGCCCAAAAAAATTCCTGGCAAATCTGCCCACAATTTGGAAACCCAGGTTTTAAAAACCGTCGCCAGCACCCCGGAAGCCATGGCTCTTCATCGTACCCGTTTTCTGAATGAGGGACCGGAGCAATTACGCCTCCTGCAACAGGCTGTTGCCCTTGAAGATGCCCAGCGTGCCCAGAAAATCGCCGAATGGATCAAGGGAACAGCCATGGAAGTCGGTGCAGCCCGGGTGCGGGTGAAAGCCCTGCTGCTGTGCGGCAAGACCGAAATGAAAAACTGGCCCGAAGCCGCCGCCATCCTCCAGGACCTCGTTATTGAATTCGAAAAAGCGCAAGTTGCCCTGCACCCTTCTCCCTGATACGGACTCTGCCGCCATCACGCCTTTTTTTGTCATGGGACTGATTCTTTTCCAGACCCTTTTTTTCTCCCTGTTTCGGCCAGAATCTGCCATGATGACACGTTGAATGATCGGGACTGGAAAGGGAGTGGGGATTCTGTTATAAACTGGACTTTGAGTTACTAAACCATTTTTGGGATAGCCCGGTCCTTGCAGTCGGTGGCTTGAGTGAAGACCGCCGGTATCCCATGGTCAGGAGGGAGATCACATCATGTTGGTTCGTGAAGTCATGATAAAATCCGTGCGCACCGTCAAGGCGGGCGACTCGGTCCGTGCCGTGGCAGCGATCATCTGTACGAACAAGATCAGCGGCTTGCCCGTTGTGGACGAGCAGATGAAACTCATTGGTCTGATTTCGGAAAAGGACATTCTCAACACCCTGCTGCCGAGCTACCACGACTTTCTGGAAGATCCCATCGGTGCCCGGGATTTTGTGGGCATGGAAAAAAGCTACTCTGCCGTTTTGCAACGCGAAGTTTCCAGTCTCATGACCAAAAAATTGTTCACCATTTCTCCCGATGATCCGGTGATGAAAGCCGCATCACAGATGGCCCTGCACAATTTCCGCCGCATGCCGGTGGTCGAAAAGGATGGGACCCTGGCGGGTATTGTCAGCCTGGGTGACATTCACAAAGCCATCTTCAAACGGGAACTCGGCATCTGAGCCACCCGATGCGGAAATGACCTGTGGGCCTGGAAATCGAACGCAAATTTTTGGTCAGGGGAGACGCTTGGCGGTCTTTGGGAAAGGGCACCCTGTATCGTCAGGGTTTTCTTTCCACGGACCGGGAGCGGGTGGTCCGGGTGCGTCTGGCCGGGGATGTGGCCACCCTGACCATCAAAGGCCCCAATCAGGGTTTGGTCAGGCCGGAGTTTGAATATGTCATTCCCCTGGAAGATGCCCGGTTCATGCTGGATGCCTTGTGCATCCGGCCATTGATCGAAAAAATCCGCCATGGTGTTCCGGCAGGCGACCTGCTATGGGAAGTCGATGAGTTTCTGGGGGATAATCTGGGTCTGATCCTGGCGGAAGTGGAGTTGACCACCGCCGACCAGGTGATTGACCTTCCTGCGTGGATTGGCCAGGAAGTATCCGGCGATCCGCGTTACTTCAATTCCAATTTAATCCTGAATCCCTATTGCCGTTGGCAATCGGGATCCGCGACAGCGAGGGGGTAGGATCATGGCGGTCTATGCAATCGGCGATGTCCACGGTTGCATCGAGGAACTGGAAACCCTCCTGAAGCTGATCCGGTTTGACTGGCAACAGGATCGGCTTTGGTTTGTGGGAGATTTGATCAATCGCGGTCCCGGTTCCCTGGAGGTGTTGCGCTTGGTCCGCAGTCTGGGCAAACAGGCCACGACCGTCATGGGCAACCATGAATTCCGGGCAATCCTGGGCCTGTGCCGGGGGGGATCCCCCTACTTTCGGGAACATATGACCTATCTGGTGGAATCGCCCGAAGCCGACCAGATTTTGGCTTGGTTGATCCAGCTCCCCCTCATGCATTGGGACGCAGAGCTGGGTTGTGCCATGGTCCATGCCGGTCTCTCCCCCCGTTGGACCCTGGAGGCCGGGTTGCGCCGCGCCGAAGAAGTGGCCACCATCCTGACCGACATTCCCTCCCGCCTGGAATTTTTTCACCACAATGAAAATCGATCCTTCCCCACCATGGAAACCGACGCCATGCCGGCCATGGATCGCTACTGGCTGGAGCTGACCGTCCTTACCCGCTTGCGGCGCTGCACGGCGCAGGGACGTTTTCTCTGGCCAGGCACTGATATGGGGCGCGGCGACAATCCTTTCTTGACACCCAACGCCGATTCTCCATTTCAGGCCTGGTATGATGTCCGGCGATGGCAACCCCACGAAAAGGTGATCTATGGTCATTGGGCCTCCGCCGGTCTGACCATCCGCCCGCACTCCTTTGGTCTGGATTCCGGCTGTGTCTACGGTCGCGGCCTGACCGCCATGCGTCTGGATGATCCCAAACATCCGATTCTGCAAGTGGCCAGCAAGGCTTATGTCAATCCGGATTGATGTCAGAAAATGCCCTATATTTCAAGTATGGAACGTTTTTTAGAAAAGCGCTGTGAAAAAAGAGGTGAGGCCAAAATGCTGATGCTTCAATTGCAACGTCGCTTTGGATCAGTGCCTGACTGGGCCTCGGCCTCATCATTTTTTTTGTTCCAAAATTTCCAGGGGGATCTGGATATGGAAAGCAGTCCCCTTGCCCGGTTCACTGGTACACTGAATGGATCCCTGCAAAGTCTGCGTCACAAGATTGTAGACGATATGCATGCCCAACCCGCTGCCGCCTTGGCCACGTTTGGTGGTAAAGAACGGATCGAATATTTTTTTCCGGGTAGCTTCATCCATTCCCTTGCCCGTATCGGCATAGGTCAACGACACATTTTTTTCCTGCACTTCAATGGTGATGGTGATGAAACCGTCATCCTGGGTTTCGAAGCCGTGGAGCAGCGAATTGTGAATCAGGTTGGTCAGGACTTGTGACAGGGCACCTGGATAGCTGTTGATTTCCAAATCTGCCGGACAGTGAACGGTGACGGCATGCCGGGTCTTCTTGAGCCTGGGGGCAAGACTCAGCAAGACATCCTGAATATATTTGGCAACATTGAATTTTCTTTTATCCTGACTGGTCTGATCCACAGCGACCATTTTGAAACTTTGCACCAGATCCCCGGCTTTCTGGAGATTCAGGATGATGATCTTCAACCCTTCTTCCAAGTCGGAGAGAAACTGTCCAAGCTGGGAACGTTTGATTTGATTGCTTTGGAAAGCTTGCGCCATGGCACGGGTTGCTTCGCTCAGAAAGGTCACGGTGGTGAAACTGGAACCGACAGGGGTCTTGATTTCGTGGGCAACGCCCGCCACCAATCCCCCCAGGGCGGCCATTTTTTCGGACTGGATCATTCTTTCCTGGGTCCTTTTCAAGGCCACCAGGGAACTGCGCAACTCTTCCGTGCGCTCCGTGACCCGTTTTTCCAGGTCTTCATTCAAGGATTGAATGGCATCTTTCGATTCCTGACGTTTGATGAGGGCAGCCAGGGCATTGCCAATACTGGTCAAAAGATTTTCCTCTTCGGCATGACGTTCGTGACCATCGTCGAGGTACAAGGTCAATACGCCGAGAAACTGTTCTCCGGATACCAGAGGCACAATATAATGGCCGTGCGGTTGCATGCCATCGTAGGTAATGTCATGCCTTGCATCCACATGGGCGGCAAAATGAATCCTGTCGGGACTCTGCGCGGCCTTGCCG
The DNA here is from genome assembly GCA_015228935.1 of Magnetococcales bacterium. NCBI lineage: Bacteria > Pseudomonadati > Pseudomonadota > Magnetococcia > Magnetococcales > Magnetococcales bacterium. Next base: position 27,677 of record JADGCO010000024.1, read on the forward strand.
CACAGACAATGGCCAAAAGGAATCCGGTTACAGAGATCCGCAAGTTCGGCACCAAGCCCGCGCTGGGCAGCCAGACGCAGGAAATTCCCTCCCTCTTCCACCAGAAAAATTCCCCCCTTCGATTGGTTGAACAGCCAGGGAATTGTCAAAAATTCCTCCAAAGCCAGGTCCAACTGCTCCTCCAGAGGAATATCTTGATAGGTAATCAGGTAAATATTGTTGATGGCGTTTTGATAGATCAAATAACGTTCTTTTTGCAGGGAAGACAATTTTTTCCTTCTCAAATTATATGTTGCAATCATTGTTGAAAACAATCCAAATGCAAACAGAATCCAGGCAAGGGTCATTTCCTTTTCAGAGTCACCGCGCATGGTTTTTGAGTCCATGGCTGCCGTAAAGGACCACTGCCGATCTGGTATATATAAATATTTTTTTGATGTTATCGATATTCTATTATGTTGTCTCAACTCGGAAAAAGAGGAAATTTTTTCGAAACCAAACATGCGGGACTTATGGAAATGCAATAACTGCCTGCCTGCAGGGGCCGATTCATCCGATAGTTCAAAATGGATGCCGCGGGGAACCAGGGTTGCAATGAGGTGATCAATCCACTCACCCACATCGTACAAACAAATGACAAAACCCAGCAAATTTTCCTGCCGTTGCAAAACTGTTCCTATCGGACGGCCGGGGTGATAGACAGGCTTGATGAAAAAAACCTGGGCTGACTGTGCATGGTTGGGATCCAAATAAAATCCGCCAGTGATCATGGAATTGCCAGTTTCTGAAGCCTCTTTTAATATTGTTGCAATATGTTGGTTCGTCTCAAGGTCTGCTCCGATAAATTTTTTATGATCATCGAATGGTTCTATATAATGTATCGGAAAATATTTTGGACTCGGCTCTATTGAAATACCTTTACCTCTATTATCCCACGATGTCATTTTGAATTCAGAATATTGTGTCCGTGCCTGGATTTCAAATTCGTTTCGTTCACGGTCATGCACATAGGGAACCCAGGCCATGAAGTGGAGACCATCCTTCAACCCGGTCAGGTGATGACTGAACCGCTTGAATCTATCCCGATCCAAGGGTATTGCCAGGGATGCAACATTCCCAATATTATCCAATAAATTAAATGCTTCGACGCTGGCACCATGGGCAATCGAGTTGAATATTTCAGTGGATGCCCAATGAAAATTTTTTTTACTATTCGTATCAATATAATGATATGCCAATATCGGGGCACCACAGGAAATCATGAATCCAAAAATAAACACGATCCACGGCGTGATTATTTTTGATGATACATTAATAAAATTATTTTTTTTGTTTTCCATGTATCGAGCATTTTCGGGAATGCGTTGACCTGCGCAAGTCCATGCTCCCAGAGTGTCGTGAACTTGTCAATCCACCCTGCGCCGGCTGAATCCCCAGCGAAAACTGATGAAGTCACTTCAAGTCACCTGACCGACCACCTTGGGCAAACCCTGGTAAACAGAAACAGGCCACGAACATCGTTTCGGCCATGAGCCAACCTCCATGAAGTTCCACACGCGCTGGAACCTGGGACTCATTCTCACATCTGGCTGAAAGGATGATCAAGGCCCAGAAACAGACCGATCCTCTTGAAACCGATTCCCTTGGGATTTTACCTGTGTGCGTATTGTGAGACAATTTTTGATTTAAGTGTTTAAAATCAATAAGTTGATGCCGCATTTAGTCGTTGGGAGACACCACCGAATTTTGTTGACGGGTGGTACACCCGGTTGCATGATTAGTCCCACGAACATTGAATGGGACAAAGCCAAGGCGAAAGCGAACGAACTCAAGCACGGGGTGTCTTTTATTGACGCTGCCACATCTCTGGGTGATCTCATGTCCGTGACGATTGATAGCACGACTCCCGACGAAGAGCGCTTTGTGAACATTGGGATGGACGATAACGGGCGTCTCTTGGTTGTGGTTTACACCTACCGTGGAGAGATTGGCATCCGGATCATCTCTGCGCGCCGAGCAACACCTAACGAACGCAGGAAATATGGAGGTTGAGCAATGGACGAAGAGTACGAGATGAAGGAAGAGTACGATTTCAGCAATGGCCGTCGTGGACCAGTAAACCCACCAGTCAGACCAGTGGAAAGTATTCTGTTTCGGATTGATGCCGATCTCTACGCATGGTTCAGGAAATGCGTGGAAGACGCTGGTGGTGGCAACTACCACAATATGATGAACGATGCCCTGCGCGAATATGTAGAGAGGCAGCGTAAGCCCCTGGAAGAAACTTTGCCTTTGTAAACTCCTTCTGGTCAACTCTGCCATGGATTTGTGACATCCTGGCCATACATTCGTGACACCTGTCGTTTACCGTAGCAAGCTGTCTCCATGGGCTGGCACGTTGCCTGCCGGTGTTCCTGCTTGACGGTGAAGGATGGTACCATGCGTTTGGTCACGAGCGTTTTATGGTTGATCGTTGGAATGGTGTTGTTGCAGGAGAGAGGGTGGGCGCACGGTGGCGAGGAGCATGCGGATGCGGCTCCCCGGCAACAACAGGAACCTCTTGTCTCCGGCTCAGGTCATGGCGGCAATGGGGATTTGTTCGAGATTGTGGTCACGCCGACCGGGGATGGCACAACCCGGCTTTATCTGTCCGACCTGGAAACGAATCTCCCCATCGAACATGCCACCATCCATGTGGACGTGGCTGGGAGTCACCCCTGGACAGGTCAAGGCACATCCACCCAGACACCCGGCATGTATCGCCTGGCCTGGATGCCACCTTCACAGGAAACGGCTGACCTGACCCTGACTGTCATGGTTGCGGATCGTTCGGACCTTCTCCTGATCCAGGTTCCAGGCCTTTCTTCTCCTCCTGCCTTTCCTGCTTCTCCTGCCTCTCCTGCCTCTCTGACTGGGGTACCGGACATTTTTCGTCCGGCTCTCGGGCGACTGCTGGAAACAACATCGTCGCACACTCTCTTGCTTCCGGGTGCGGGTGCCCTCATTGCAATCGGATTGGTGGTTTGGCTGGTCCGGAGAAAAAAAAGCCGGCAGGCGGCGGCTGGGATGGTGATGATAGTTGTTGCCCTGGCGGGCAGCGGATTTCCGGTGACAACGGTACAGGCCCATGGCGGCGAAGAACACGGTTCCGACAGCGGGGAGAAACAGCCCCCGGAACGTTCTGCGACGGGAACAATCGTTTCCGGTTCAGGCATCACCCTGCCCAAGGCGAGTCAATTTTTGTTGGATGTCCGCACGGTATCCGCGACCAGTCGGGAGGTGGCGGAAACGATTCGTCTGGTGGGACGGGTGATCCCTGATCCTGCCGCCCATGCCCATATTCACCCCTCGGTTCTATCCCGGATTGGTTACGATCCGGATTTTCCCGTACCCAGGTCTGGACAATGGGTCAAAAAGGGTGAAACCCTGGCAGTGCTGGATCCGGTGTTGTCGGCCACGGAAAAAGTGGGTCAGCGCCTGGCGTTGTTCAAGGGAGATCGAGCCGAAAGCAGCGTGGGACGGGAGATGGTGCAGGCTCCCATCGATGGACAGTTGACCGATTTGCATATCGTCCCTGGTGATGTCGTCACTGAAAGTACCATTCTGGCCGAGATCATCGATCCCATGCGTCTCTGGGTGGAAGCGATCCTCTACGATCTGCATCAGGCGGACCGGATCACGGCAGGCACGGCCCTGACGCGACAAATTCCCGGGCAGACCTTCCCTTTGCACCTGATCGGCGTCAGTCCCAAGGTCAATCCCGAAAATCAGGGGCTGCATCTCCAGTTTGCGGTGCAACAGACCCATAACCAGCTCAAGTTGGGCATGCCGGTGGATGTCTATGCCGCCACCAAAACCGTCACCTTTGCGGTGGCGGTTCCCCGTTCGGCGGTCCTGGAACAAAACGGCATACCCCGGGTCTGGGTCAAGACCGCTCCAGAGCGGTTTGCGGGACATCCGGTACGGGTGGGCCGCAAGACAGCCGAATGGGTGGAGATTCTCGATGGCATCCAGCCCGGGGACAAAGTGGTGGTCCAGGGTCACAACCAGCTCAATGCCATACGGTGACCGGCCATGTTTGACGCGATCATTCGTTTTTCCCTGCACCAGCGGTTGTTGGTGGTGGCTGCCGCCCTGATGCTGTTGATTTACGGGGGGTGGGTGGTATTGGGTCTGCCGGTGGACATTTTTCCCGATCTGAACCGTCCCACCGTCACGATCATGACCGAAGCCCCCGGTCTGGCTCCGGAAGAGGTCGAATCCCTGGTGACGCTTCGCATCGAGGCAGCGATGAACGGCATGCCGGGGGTGACCCGTTTGCGCAGCAATTCAGGGGTGGGACTCTCCATCGTGTTCGTTGAGTTTGCCTGGGGCACCGAAATATACCGCAACCGGCAACTGGTCGCCGAAAAACTGGCCAATATCACGGAAACCCTGCCCAGGGAGGTGATGCCGGTGATGGGACCGGTGAGTTCCATCATGGGCGAAATCATGCTCATCGGTCTGCGCAGCGCCCAGGGCCTCACGTCGCCCATGGAAATTCGCACCCTGGCCGACTGGAGCCTGCGCACCCAGTTGATGAGCATTGCCGGGGTGGCACAGGTGATTCCCATCGGGGGAGAGGTCAAACAATATCAGGTGCTGGTGGATCCCTCCCGTCTGACAGCCCTGGGTATCTCTTTTGAAGATCTGGAGAAAGCCCTCGCCGGGTTTGCCAAAAACAGCACCGGTGGTTATCTGTCGCAACGCGGACGTGAATATTTGATCCGCAACCTGGGCCAGACCACCGATCTGGAGGATTTGCAGCAGACCGTGGTGCGCGTCAACAAGGGAGATGCCGTCACCCTGGGTCAGGTGGCCGAGGTCCGTCTGGGTCCGGGTGTCAAGCGGGGCGATGCAAGCATCAATGGTGCGGCTGCCGTGATCCTGGCGGTACAAAAACAGCCTGGAACCGATACGGTGGCCTTGACCCGGCGGATCGAAGCACTCCTGGCCGACCTGCAACGCACCCTGCCGGCGGATGTGCGCATCGATCCCATTCTGTTCAAACAGGCCGATTTCATCGAACGGGCCATCGCCAATGTCGAGGCCGCCCTGCGGGATGGGGCCATTCTGGTGGCTGTCGTGTTGTTCCTGTTTCTCATGAATTTTCGGACCACCCTGATCAGCCTGACCGCCATTCCCCTCTCGCTCGTGGTGACGGCCTTGATTTTTCAATGGTCCGGCCTCTCCATCAACACCATGACCCTGGGCGGCCTGGCCGTGGCCATCGGCGAGCTGGTGGACGATGCCGTGGTGGATGTGGAAAATGTCTTTCGTCGTCTGCGCGAAAACGCAATGGCTGCCGCGCCGCGTCCCGCCCTGGAAGTGGTCTGGCGGGCATCCAGCGAGGTGCGCAGTTCCATCGTCTATGCCACGATCATTGTGGTACTCGTTTTCTTGCCCCTGTTTGCCCTCTCCGGGATCGAGGGACGGCTGTTCACGCCACTCGGTGTGGCCTACATTGTGTCGATCCTGGCCTCGTTGGTCGTTTCCCTGACCCTGACGCCGGTGCTTTGTCTCTACCTGTTGCCCCGGGCCAAGGCCATGGTCCATGGGGACTCCTGGCTGGTACGCCACTTGAAGCGCGGGGATCGGCGTCTGCTTTTCTGGTCATTCGCCCATCCGCGCCTGGTGATCGGCGGGGCGGTGGTCCTGGTGGCAGCCGCCATGTTGTCGGTTCCCTGGTTGGGACGGGCGTTTTTGCCGCCGTTCAACGAAGGAACCGTCACGGTGAGCGTGGTCATGACCCCGGGAACCTCCCTGGAAGAGTCCAACCGCATGGGCCGCCTGGCCGAAAAGCTGTTGCGCCAGACGCCGGAGGCCATCTCCACGGGACGCCGCACCGGACGCGCCGAACTGGATGAACATGCCGAAGGGGTCCATTTTTCGGAAATCGATGTGGATCTGCGGGCCTCGGCACGCAGCCGGGAAACCATCCTGGGCGAATTGCGCCGCAACCTGCAGGTACTGCCCGGGGTGGCGGTCAATGTCGGACAACCCATCTCCCATCGCCTGGATCACCTGCTCTCCGGGGTGCGGGCCGAGATTGCCGTCAAAATTTTCGGGGATGATCTGGATCTGTTGCGGACCAAGGCCGAAGCCGTGCGCGAACGGATGGCCGGTGTGGCCGGCGTGACCGACCTGCAAGTGGAAAAGCAGGTGCGGATTCCCCAGTTGCAGATTCGTCTGGATCGGATGGAGGCCCGCAAGTATGGTCTCTCTCTCAACCAGTTGACCGAGACCTTGCAGGCCGCGCTCAACGGCAAGGTGGTTTCCCAGGTGTTGGATGGGCAGCGCACCCACGACGTGGTGTTGCGGCTGGCCGAAGAGTGGCGGGCCGAAACCGGGGACTTTCGCCGGATTCTCATCGACACGCCGACTGGCAAGATTCCCCTGGAACTGGTCGCCGATGTGGTGGAAACCTCGGGTCCCAACCTGATCAACCGGGACAACATGCAGCGGCGCATTGTGGTCCTGGCCAACACCCAGGGGCGGGATGTGGTCGCCGTGGTGAACGACATCCGTGCGACCCTGGCCGATGTCGAACTGCCCGCAGGTTATCGCCTGGTCTACGAAGGGCAATTCCAGAGTCAGCAGGATGCCACCCGGTTGATCTCCCTGCTCTCCCTGCTCTCCCTGTTCGGCATTTTTGTTGTCTTGTACAGCCATTTCCGGTCGTCGGTGCTGGCCATGGTCATCATGATCAACATACCCATGGCCATGGTGGGAAGTGTCACTGCCTTGTGGCTGGCCCATGCCCCCCTGTCGGTGGCCAGCCTGGTCGGCTTCATCACCCTGACCGGCATCGCCGCCCGCAACGGCATCCTCAAGGTGTCGCATTATTTACACCTGGTGACCAGGGAAGGAATGTCCTTCGGGCCGGAGATGGTCGTGCGGGGATCGCTGGAGCGATTGACACCGGTACTGATGACCGCCCTGGTGGCGGCCCTGGCCCTGATCCCTCTGATCCTGGATGCCGACGCCGCCGGCAAGGAGATTCTCCACCCAGTGGCGGTGGTCATTTTTGGTGGCCTGATCTCTTCGACCCTGCTCGACACCATCGTGACCCCGGTGGTCTTTCTGCTGGTGGGCAAAAACACGGTGGCACTCTGGTTGGCACGGTCCAGCAAAACCGGTGACACTTTTGTGACCGATGCGCCATACGCCGGCCACATGTCGCGGATATACTCGCAACCATCATCCGTGACCGAGGTACCAGACACCGGCCGCCCGTCGCCGATCATCGCGAACACTTCATCTTGACAGGAGAATCCATGAACAAGGTCCTGGTTTTATCGGCAACTCTTCTGGCCACCATACTCGTCAGGCCCGTCTGGGGTGACGGGGTACTGGAACCTGTGCATGGGGGACGGATGGTGGAAGCGGCCGGACACCGCCTGGAACTGGTCACGAACCAGGATCGGGTCGATCTCTACGTCACCGATCACGGCAACAAACCCGTCGTGGTGGACCGGGCCAGTGGCAAGGTGATTTTTCTGGCCGGCCAGGAAAAAAAGGACATTGCCCTTGCACCCGCCGGCGACAACCGACTCACAGGCAACGGCAAAATTCCTGCTGGTGGACAGGTGGCCGTCGTCATCACCGTGGAAGGGTTGGCCAAACGCATCACGGCCCGTTTGCCTGCCGGTCAACATTGACATGCCGGGAATAAACGCCTCACGGCCCATTTGCCTGCCGGTCAACACGGACAAGCTGGGTATAAAGGAATTGATATGAAAGACTTTCTTGGGGCTTCGCCCCAAACCCCACCAGGAGGAAGGGCGCAGCCCTTCCTCCTGGACCTCCATCCCAGTTTTTCAGTTGCTTTTCAATTATGTCTCTTTCTTGCTCTGACTTGCCTGGCTTTTCTTGGGGGAGGCGCGTCAGCCGGGGCCGCATCCGCAACCGATGTCAAACCGGTCGCCACCGCCGATCAACCAGTCGGTGCCTCGGTTGCCGAACTGCTCGAACTGGCCCGCAGCATGAATCCAGACCTGGCGGCGGCAACCCTGGAAGCCGCAGCGGCAGAAGCCAGGGTCCAGGGTGCCGATGCCTTGCCGGATCCGAAGTTGCAAATGACGCTCGATGACATATCCGAAAATGCCCAAGGGTTGCCGGGGCGGGCGGCCATTTACAAATACACGCTCCAACAGGAAATTCCCTGGTGGGGCAAACGGGACGTAAAGCGGGAAATTGCCGCCGCCGAAAGCCGGGAAGCAGAGGGCCTGCGTACCGACAAGGTTGCCGAAGTGGTCATGAAGGTCAAGATTGCCTATGCCGATTACCATCGGGTCCACCTCTCCATGGATCAGACTGATGAATTGATTCAGGTGTTGCGTGCCCTGGTGGAGTTTGCCCGCTTGCGGTATGCCCAGGGCATGGGGGGACAGCAGGAGGCCACCTCGGCAGAGGCGGAACGAGGTGCCTTGGCGGTCGATCTGGTCCGCCTGGAAAAGGAGCGCCACCGCATCCGCTCCCGGTTGAATGTCCTGGTCAATCGTCCACCACATGCCCCCCTGGTGGAACATCCCCATCTGCGTTCTCTGCCCTCGGCAACCCAATTGGAATATGACCAATTGCTGGCCCGCGGCCTGGTCACCAATCCTGCCTTGCGCATGGAACGGGCACGTTTGGAGGTGGCCGAGGGAAATGTCCGACTGGCACAAAAAAACTGGTTTCCCGATCTCGAAATGGGCGTCGGGTTCGTCAACCGCCGCAATGCGGAGATGCAGAACGGGTTCGAGGCCATGCTGGCGCTCAATCTGCCCTTGCAGTGGGAACCGCGCCGGGCGCAGGAGCGGGATGCTGCCTTGAAAAAGCAGATGATTGGCGACCGCCTGCAAGCAGAACGCCTGCGGGTGGAGTCGGGATTGCGGGAGGCGTTGCTGAGTCTGGAGGAGGCCCGGCAGGTGGAAAAGGTGACCCGGGAAAGCCTGTTGCCCCAGGCACGCATTGCCCTGCAATCCACCCTGAAGGGGTACGAAAACGGTGGCACGGAAGCCTTGAATGTCCTGGATGCCGTGCAGCGGCTCAAAAAATTCCAGATCGACCTGATCAAGGCGCAGTTTGAACAGCAGGTCCGCCTGGCGGAAATCGAACGGTTTGTGGGAGAAGAGTTATGAAGAGGGTAAACGCCTCCTGTGCCTGTGGTCTGCGAATCGGATTGTCTGGCCGCCAATCAATCCTGGCCACTCTTGTCTGGCTTTTGGTGGTTCCGGCAGCCTGGAGCGGGGCTGAAAATCACGCCGGGCATGGTGTCCCACCCCCTCCGCCGGCCCCGGTTGCCGCTGCGGATCACGCCGGACATGGAACACCTTCATCACCGCCCGCATCGGCTGTGGTCCCGGCGCGGGAGCAGGTCGGAAAACAAAAAACTGCGGGGAGCAACGCCGTGCGGGTCGGTCTGGACAAGGTGCAAAAACTGGGGGTCAGGACTGAAGTCGTGGCCTTGCGACCGGTGACCCGCTCCATTCGGGCGGTGGGGACGGTGCAGGTGGATGAGCGCAAATTGCATGTCATTACCCAGAAATTTGAAGGGTGGATCGAAAAGCTCCATGCCAATGCCACCGGTCAGGCCGTGCGACGGGGCGCACCCCTGATGGAGGTCTACAGTCCCGCCCTGGTGGTGGCGCAGCAGGAGTATCTGGCCGCTGCCCGGGCCATGGACAAACTGAAAGATGCCGATCCGGAGACCCGGGACACGGCGGACAACCTGGCGGAAAGTGCCCTGAACCGTCTGCGCAACTGGGATATTTCCGAACACCAGATCAGGCAATTGCAGGCCGGGGGCCGTGCCAGCAAGAGCATGACCATCCTCTCTCCGGTCTCCGGTGTGATCCTGGAAAAGACAGCAGTTCAGGGGATGCGTTTCATGCCCGGTGAAATGCTTTATCGCATCGCCGATCTCTCCACGGTCTGGGTGCTGGCTGATGTATTCGAACAGGACATGGGCATGGTGCGGGAAGGTCAGGCCGCCGAGGTGACCCTGAGCGCCATGCCGGGCAAAAGTTTTTCCGGCAAGGTTTCCTTCATCTACCCGACCCTGACTGCGGAAACCCGCACCGTCAAAGTCCGCATTGAAATGCCTAATCCGGGCGGCACCCTGCGGCCGGCTCTCTATGCCACGGTGCAGTTGGCGGCCCCGACCGGGGGCGGCACGGTGATGACCGTGCCGGATTCCGCCGTGCTGGACAGCGGTTCCCGGCAGGTGGTCCTCGTGGAACGGGGCGAGGGGTTGTACGAACCGCGTCCGATCCGGATGGGCGGTAAAGGGGGCGGATATGTGGAAATTTTGGAGGGTCTCAAGGCCGGGGAAAAAGTGGTGGTGCGAGCCAATTTTCTCATCGATGCCGAAGCCAATCTGAAAGCTGCGCTGGGTCATTTTTCCCATTGACGCACGGAGACGACCAATGATCGCTGCCATCATCCGCTGGTCCTGCCGCAACGTATTGCTGGTGATGCTGGCAACGTTTTTCCTGATTGCCAGTGGTGTCTACGCCGTCTTGCGTATTCCCCTGGACGCCATCCCGGATCTTTCCGACGTGCAGGTGATTCTTTTGACGGAATATCCTGGCCAGGCCCCGCAGGTGGTGGAAGATCAGGTCACCTATCCGTTGACCACGGCCATGCTCTCCGTGCCCCGTTCCAAACTGGTGCGGGGCATCTCTTCTTTCGGGGTCTCTTTCGTCTACATCATTTTTGAGGATGGGACCGACATCTACTGGGCGCGCAGCCGCATTCTGGAATATCTCAATTTTGCCGCCAAACGCCTCCCTCCCGGGGTCACCCCCACCCTGGGTCCCGACGCCACCGGCGTGGGTTGGGTCTATCAATATGTTGTTCTGGCAAAGGAAAAAACCCTGGCCGAACTTCGCACCCTTCAGGATTGGTATCTGCGTTATCACCTGGCCCGGGCCGAAGGGGTGGCCGAGGTGGCGAGTGTCGGCGGCTATGTTCAGCAATATCAGGTGGTCGTCGATCCCCAGCAGTTGCAGGCCTACAACATTCCGTTGGCGCGGGTCAGTCAGGCCCTGGCCATGAGCAACCGCGATGTCGGTGGCCGGGTCGTGGAGATGGCCGAAACCGAATATATCGTGCGGGGGCGTGGCTATCTGCGGGGTGTGCAGGACATTGAAAAAATCGTTCTCAAGGAGGTGAATGGTGCCCCCATTCGCATCCGGGATATCGCCCGGGTGGAACTGGGACCGGACGAACGCCGAGGCATGGCGGAACTGAATGGCGAAGGGGAGGTGGTCAGTGGCATCGTCGTGCAACGCTTTGGCCAGAATGCCCTGGCCGTGATCCAGAACGCCAAAAAACGCCTCGCCGAAGTCGCTGGTTCTTTGGGCGAAGGGGTGCATGTCGAAGCGGTCTATGACCGTTCGGAACTGATTTTGCGGGCGGTGGCCACGCTGCAATACACCCTCATCGAGGAGAGCCTGATCGTTGCGGTGGTCTGTGTCGTCTTTTTGCTCCATGTCCGCAGTGCCCTGGTGGCCATTCTCATGTTGCCGGTGGGGGTGTTGATTGCCGTTCTCCTCATGCAATCGCTGGGCATGACCTCCAACATCATGAGCCTGGGGGGGATTGCCATTGCCGTCGGGGCCATGGTGGATGCGGCCATCGTCATGATCGAAAATGCCCACAAACACCTGGAACGGGCCGCCCCCGGGGTGCCGCGTCTCCAGACCCTCATGGCTGCGGCCAGTGAAGTGGGACCGCCGCTCTTTTTCAGTCTGCTCGTCATTACCGTCTCCTTTCTGCCGGTGTTCACCCTGGAGTCGCAGGAGGGGCGTCTGTTCAAGCCTCTGGCCTTCACCAAAACCTTCGCCATGGCCGGGGCGGCGTTGCTTTCCGTCACCCTGGTGCCGGTGTTGATGCTCCTGTTCGTGCGCGGCCGCATCCTGCCGGAACACAAAAATCCGATCAACCGCCTGCTGATCTGGATCTATCGGCCCATCATCCGGTTGGTACTGCGTTTCAAGATATTTTTCATTCTGCTGGCCATGGGGGTCATGGCCGCCACTGTGCAGCCGGCCCTGCGTCTGGGCAGCGAATTCATGCCTGCCCTCGACGAGGGAACCCTGCTCTACATGCCCTCGACCCTGCCGGGGCTTTCCATGACCAAGGCCGAGGAACTGATCCAGACCCAGGACAAGATCATCAAGAGTTTTCCGGAAGTGGCTTCGGTGTTTGGCAAGGCGGGGCGCGCCACCACGGCCACGGATCCTGCTCCCACCGAAATGTTCGAAACCGTGATCAACCTGAAACCCGCCGCCGCATGGCGGCCAGGCATGACCACCGACAAACTCATTGCCGAAATGGATGCCGCCCTGCAAATGCCGGGAGTCAGCAACGCCTGGACCATGCCCCTCAAGGCCCGCATCGACATGCTGTCAACCGGCATCCGCACGCCCATCGGCATCAAGGTGTTCGGCAAAAATCTGGAGGAGTTGGAGGTGCTGGCCCAGAAGATCGAGACCGTGGTCAAAACCGTGCCCGGTACGACGAGTGCCTACGCCGAGCGCGTCGGAGGTGGCTACTACCTGACCATCGACCCGGACCGGGATGCCATTGCCCGTTACGGCCTGACCATCGGCGATCTCCAGGATGTGATCCTGACCGCCCTGGGCGGGGAGACCGTCACCACGACCGTGGAAGGCCGGGAACGGTTTTCAGTCAATGTGCGCTATCCCCGGGATTTTCGTTCGGATCCGGAGGCCATTGCCCAACGGGTACTCGTGCGGACCGAAAACGGGGCGCAAATTCCCCTGGGACAGTTGGCCACGGTGCTACTGGAAAAAGGTCCGGCGGTCATTCGCACCGAGAATGCCCTTCTGTCGGTCTACATTTTTGTGGACATTCGTGACCGGGATATCGGCGGCTATGTGGCGGACGCTCGCAAGGCAGTCCAGGAGCAGGTCCAAATGTCTGCCGGGACCTTCCTCCAGTGGAGCGGGCAGTTCGAGTACATGGAACGGGCCAGGGAAAAACTCAAGATTGTCCTCCCCCTGACCCTGTTCATTATTTTCCTCCTCCTGTACCTGAACTTCGGTCGCCTGACGGAAACCCTGATCGTCATGCTCTCCCTGCCGTTTGCGCTGGTGGGGGGGATCTGGCTCATGGATTCTCTGCACTTCAATCTGAGCGTGGCAGTGGCGGTCGGTTTTATCGCCCTGGCCGGGGTGGCCGCCGAGACCGGTGTCGTCATGCTGATCTACCTGGATCAAGCCTTACAGGAGCGGTTTGCCCACTGCAAGAAGGCCGGAAAAACCCTCACCCGCAGCGATCTGTATGATGCCATCATGGAAGGGGCGGTGGAGCGGGTCCGGCCCAAAATGATGACCGTCGTGGCGATCATGGCCGGCCTGCTCCCCATCATGTGGAGTACCGGCACCGGTTCGGAAGTGATGCGCCGCATCGCCGCCCCCATGGTGGGCGGCATGGTCTCCTCGACCCTGCTGACCCTGATCGTCATCCCGGCCATCTATGCCCTGCTCAAAGGGTTCTCCATCGGCACTGCACCGAGAGAGGAAGGAGACAAGAGGAAAAAAATATAAAGCAAACACAGGAATACAGGCTGGTGATATCACATTGATTGTCAAGAGACGAACGTCATGGAGAGCGACATGAAAGCTCAAATGATCACATTGTTATTGTCGGCTGCCTTCTCTCTGTCCGGGTGCCTGCCCATGATGTTGCCCATGATGGGTATGATGGGGAGCCAACATGGCACCCAGGATGCGTCCCACCAGAACAAATCCGGCGCGGAGTCGGCATCGAACAGATCCGCGCCGCAGGAAGAGGAGGCTCAGCATCAGCAAAAGAAATAATCTGTCCATTAAAAATCGACGGCTTTCCAGAAGATATGCCTCACTTCGACCCCGAGAACTACGAACAACGCCTCGATGCAGAGCCAAATTTCTGGACAGCCTCTCAATCAAGCAGTATTCACTGGACTTAAGCCAACGAGGTATGGCAAGGTATTACCTGTGATTCATAATAACGAGAGAACATGCCATGACTGCCTCTGTTGCAAAACCCATGTCCGTCAAACTCGATCCGGATACTCGTTCGCGTGTTGAACGCCTTGCGAAAGTTCGACATCGCACCGCGCACTGGATCATGCGCGAAGCCATAAACCAATATGTTGAACGAGAGGAAAAACGCGAAGCCTTCCGGCAAGACACTCTCAATGCATGGGATGAATATCAAGAAACAGGCTTGCACGCAACCGCTGAAGAAGTGGATGCATGGCTTGCAAGTTGGGGTACAGACAAAGAACGACCAGTTCCAACATGCCACAAGTAAAATATGCTCCCGGCGCAATCCGTGACCTTCAACGGCTGAGAGAGTTTTTGCAACTGAAAAATCCAATTGCAGCCATGCGATCAGGAAAAACCATTATGAAGGCCATTGAGGTGCTTGGCCATCAGCCACAAATTGGCCGTCCCGTAGATGATATGCCGGTCGATTATCGGGAATGGCTCATTGATTTTGGCGACAATGGTTACGTGGCAAGATATCGTTTTGATGGTGATGCCGTGATCATTCTGGCTGTGCGCCACCAAAAAGAGGTTGGCTATTGATGGCAATTGTACCATCCTTTGCACAGAGGACATGCAACATGGGCAGGTGACCGAGGATTTTTTGACCATCACATGCGAAAAGAATGGGGCCGTCACCCATGAGTGAAGCTTGCCGGTTCAAGCGACAGGACGGGGTTGTCTGCGACGTCATAAATGGTCAGACTGAATGTTGCGGGTCACATCAGGGAAAACCTCGTCGGGAGAAACGACCATGATGGCGGTTGAATTGAAAGCATCCATTTGTGATCATCAGATGACCATTGCCAGTGATCATCTGCCAGCCCACGCAAGTCATGTGCGGGTAATCGTACTTTATGATGAAAACATAGAGCAGCAGCAACAATCATCAACAAACAACCAGGAACTTCTGGCAGACATCATTTCCAAACAGAAGAATCGAAAGAAAGAAATGGCACAAGCGCTGGCAGCTTATCGCCTTCCTTTGAGCGATTACAAATTCGATCGGGACGAGGCCAATGCCAGATAAATTATTCCTTGACAGCAACGTTGCCATTTATGGAGTTTCTGACAATGAGGCCAAACGTCAAAAGGCTATCGACCTTTTTCTGAAGGAGCCAGTGATTTCCACCCAGGTATTGAGTGAAACCATATCTGTCTTGCACCGCAAATGGAAGCTGAGTTATCCGGTAATTGCAGATATCTTGGAAAAATCTTTCCCTTATGCGACCGTCATTCCGGTTTTGCCGGAAACGATTCGAATCGCGCTGATGCTAGGAGAAAAATATGGATTCTCTTATTATGATTGCCAGATCATTGCCTCAGCCCTGGAAGCCAATTGTACCACCCTTTGCACGGAGGACATGCAGCATGGGCAGGTGATCGAGGATTTTTTGACCATCGTCAATCCATTTGAAGTCACTTGAAGTCACTTGGTGGATCGTTCCGGGTGACAATCGGCTAAGTGAAAATATTGCTGGATCCCGGATCGAGCAGTCTGCGACAATGGGCACGGAAAAGAGGAAGTTGTCGAATTCGAGCAAGCCTGATCGGTGATCATTGCTGGTGGAGAACGTCCCATGCTGGAAATTTCCCTGACTCCGGAATTGGAGCAACAACTTGCCAGTCAGGCCAAGGATTCAGGACGCGACTTGGCCGGTTTTATCCTGTCCATCATCAAGGATTATGTGGAGGATCAGACAAACGTCAAGCAACGAAAGCTTGATTCGTCGGATGAAATTCGACAACAAGCGCTTGCCGCACAGGCAGGATTTCCAAAAAGAGATCAGGAAAAATTGGACGAGGAATTTGCCGCCATACGAAAAGAATGGGACCGTCACCTGTGAGTGAAGCTTGCCTCATCGATACAAATATACTGATTTACTTTCTTAATCAACACCCTGATTCGATGTTTCATGAATGTGTGTTGTCGGCTCTATCGAAAAAATCCGCCATTTCAGTCGTCACGACGATTGAGTTGCTGGGCAGCAGATTGATGGATTGCAATTGATCAACCCCTTCGGGATAACGTGATGGACGATAATCAGGAAAAGGATGCGTGACATGAACCAACGCAACACGAATCATCTAATCCGGCCCTGGGGGTTGGGCCTGCTCCTGGTGTGGATGGGGTGGTTTGGGATCCAGACACCGGTCCTGGCCGCCGATCTTGTGGTTTACAAATCACCCACCTGCGGGTGTTGCGGTGCCTGGATCAAGCACATGGAACAAAACGGTTTTACAGTGGAAGTGCATGAAAAAGATGCCATGACGGAGATCAAGCGGCAGTTGGGAGTTCCAGCCTCGCTCGAATCCTGCCACACCGGGGTGATCGGGGGCTATCTGGTGGAAGGTCATGTCCCGGCGACAGATGTACGGCGTTTGCTGGCGGAAAAACCGTCCGTGAAAGGAATCGCTGCACCCGGCATGCCGGTGGGATCCCCGGGCATGGAAGTGCCCGGCCAAAAACCGGAACCCTATCAGGTACTTTCCTTTACCGGGAATGGTGAAGCAAAACTGTTCGCCAATCATTGATCCCGGGTCAATCCCAAGGCAATGGGCATTTGTGGAACGGAAACTGGCCACGGGTATTGGTGTTTAGCTGGTCATCAGCCCCCATGTCATGCCCGGTGACTGTGTCATGACACCCCTTTTGACTTCAAGAATGGGGCGAATTTCATGTCGGCATCCATGATATGTTCCAATAACCAGGCCTTGGCAAAATCCAGGGCATCCATGACCACGGTAAATTCCCCGGCATGAAATCTCTGGATCAACTGTGTGACATCATGCACAAGCTTGTCGTGTATTTCGAGATGTTGCCGGGTTTCCGGATAATTGTATTTCCGGAAGTATTCAGCCTCATGTTCAAAATGCGAGACGGTATATTGGGCCAGTTCGTTCAGTATGGTACCGACGGCCTCGGCACCGCGTCCCTGTTCCATGGCCTTGTGGATATCATTGAGGAGATCCAGGAGCTTATGATGATCGGTGTCCACGACCGTGATGCCGGTTTC
Organism: Magnetococcales bacterium; assembly: GCA_015228935.1. NCBI lineage: Bacteria > Pseudomonadati > Pseudomonadota > Magnetococcia > Magnetococcales > Magnetococcales bacterium. Next base: position 44,781 of record JADGCO010000024.1, read on the forward strand.
CAGTTTTTTGGACCAGGGGAAGAAGAGTCCGCGGTCTGCGTTTTGATCGGTTTCATCGCGATAAAATACATCGATGAGGGCAAAAAGATTTTGACAGGATTTTAAATATTCAGCCATTTTGGCGTGGACGGCGGCAGGATCGTGTCCCTCTTTCTTGGCAAGCAAGGTCACCATGGAGCGGGCCAGATCATGGACGGCACGATTGCCTGCCACCAGTTTTTGGAAAGAGGGGTTCTGGCCAAAACGGGATTGACCTGCCTGATGAATCCAGGTACCGAGTTCGGATTGATCCGGACCGGGGATATCGTCGGGGGTGAGTGTCAGGCGACCGGTGCTGGCCATTTCCATGCGACTCTGTAAATTCAGGAAAAAACCTTTGACGCGACGAATATCAAATGGAGGTTGGGTCATGGTGAGCGCGGCCTGGGTGGCGTAGAGGGCACCGCTCATGTTTTGCAACACCTCGCCCATGCGCTGAAAGTGGGTTGCCGAGCCGAGCATCATGGTGGATGTGCGGGCGGATTGATCCATTTTTTCCGCAACGTTGGCGGAGATGGCCATGGTATGGTTGGCCGACTCCAGGATGGATGCGGCAAACTCTTTGGCTTCCCGGCTTTCCTGGGCCACAAAACCGGCAGCCGTGGCCACTTCGGCTGCCGAACGGGCAACCTCGCCGGTGCCGGTGGCTGCTTCGGCGGCGGCCCGGGCCACATCCTGGGCTGCCATGTTCAGTTCGCGGGTGTTGCGGGTGACCTCTTCGGCGGCCTCGGCCACATCGGTCATGGATTGCACGATACCATCGATGGTTCTGGTCTGCGTATCCACCGAACTCGTGATTTCGGTATTGGATTGGTTGATGCGTTGAATGCTTTCGGTGATTTCGGCGCTGGCCCGGGTGACTTCCTCGGTTTTGTCCCGGATATCCTCGGCTTTTTCATAGATCATCCGCGTGGCTTCAGCGGTTTGCCGGGCGAGTTCTTTGACCTCGTTGGCCACCACGGCAAACCCTTTGCCGGCATCACCGGCCCCGGCGGCCTCGATGGCGGCATTGAGCGAGAGCATGTTGGTTTGTTCGGCAATATTGTTGATCACTTCCACCACATGACCGATCTCGCGGGCGGCACTGGCCAGTTCTTTCATGACCGACTGGCTTTCGGTGGCATGGCTGTTGGCCTGTTCCGATTCCCGGCTGGCGGCCAGACACCGCTCGCGGATTTCGGCAATGGCGGAACTCATCTCCTGGACCGAAGTGGCCACGGTTTTGACCGAGCTGTCCACCTGTTCCAGGCTGCGATTGACACCGCCGATGTTGGCGGTGATTTGTTCCGCTGCCGAGGCGATGGTGTTGATATTGGAGCTGGCCTCTTCCGTACCCGCCGCAATGGTGTTGACATTGCTGGCCACCATGTCCGCCGCTTCCGAGATGGTGTTGATGTTGGTATTGGCCTGACTGATGGACCTGGTTACGTTGGTGATTTCCTGGCTCAGAATGGTGTTTTGTTCCTGGACATCCCTGGCCAGGGACTGGCTGTTGGTGGCGTCATCGCGTACCTGGTCGCGAATCTTGACCACCTCGGAGGCACAGGCGGTGATGCTGCCGGAGTGCAGGGAGATGATCCGCATCAATCTGGCAACGGTGTCGGCCAGGTGATTGATCGATCTGGCCATGCCGTGCGTTTGGCCATTGCGGGCCGGAAAACGGACTGTCAAATCCCCGGAAGCCAACCGATGCAGGGTATCGACCATCTGGTTGATGTCGCCGCCCATCTGTTCCAGAATGCTGTGTGCGATCAGCAGAATGCCTCCAGCCAGGATGGCGGTCAGGAAGAGAATTTCTGCCAGGGAATATTGGGCATCGACCCAGAAGGCATGATCCACATCGTCCAGATAAATGCCCGAGCCGATGATCCATCCCCATGGTGTAAATCCCTTGACGAAGGAGATCTTTTCTTCAGGGCTGGAATCAGGGGAACGTGCCCAGTGGTAGGCAACAAACCCTGAACCTGCTTTTTGAACGGTTTCGACCATGGTGCGAAACACGGGTTTGCCTGTGGGATCTTTCGTTTCCGACAGGTCTTGACCGTTCATGTCCGGCTTCAGGGGATGCAGGACCATGCGGGGATGCAGATCGTTGATCCAAAAATAATCATTATTGCCATAACGCAGGGCGGCAATGGTGGCGACAGCCTCTTTTTGTGCCTGGCTTTTGGAGACGGTACCTGATTTTTCCCGGGCGTGATGAAAATCAAGGATGCCATAAGCCGTTTCCACGAGTTGCCGGACCTTGACCTGGCGATCATCCAGCATCTGGGATTTATGGGTCATGAGGCCCAATCCGCCCAATGTCAGGGAACACACCAACCCCAGAACAACAATCAACATGAGTCGCTGACGAATCGTCAGGCGGGAAAGATCAATGCGCTTCAGATAGGCAGGAATGGCTTGCAGCAGGCGATCTGGAGTGTTCGAACGTTGTTGATGAGGCCTGGTTGCCATGGATTGGGTTCCTCCTGCGACAATATTCAGTTTTCTGAACACGTTTGATTTCTGAAGGGTTTGTCCGATTGTGGGCAGGTTGATGTCCTGTCATGAGAGGCACGTCGTCGGTGAGTCGAGGAAAGATTGACCTCAAGCCGGCGAACCAGATGGATCCGCATGCATTTCATGCAGGCATCTGGAGAGGATGACTCCCATCGCCCGCCGGACTTGCAAGGATTGCGCCTGGGACCCGACTGTTTCCCCACATGGTACATCTTCAAGGATGCAAACGAAATGGACGCTTTTCCAGCCAGGGGTGTCTTGGTATGCATATTTTTGACGCAAGTCAAAAATCAGACAGTTTTATAGGCATGTTTTGAACTGGAATTGTGATCATGCCGATTCGGGGTGGCACGGATGCGTGGGGATCAAGAGTTTGGCATTTAACTTGCAACAATATTGCAAAATTTTGACGGCAGCAACAAGCACACGGCAGTTACCGCCAGGGATGCCAAGCTTGACCAAGCCAGTCGCCTTTTTGTACCCATGCCCGGATTCAGGAGTTGAAAAAATGGCCACAATTTTGACACACAGCAGCGATAAACACCAACATCACCATGACCATCTGGTCGATTTCCTGGAGGTGGCTTTTGCCTTTCTCCTGGCTGTTGCCATGGCTGTCGCCATTGTGCCGCTCCTGTTCATGAATCGTTCCAGTGTCGATAAACAGGCCGACCTCAATACCCATCTGTTGCCGGCAGCGGTCATGGAAGGGGATGTGGGCAGGGTCAATCATTTGTTGGCCAAGGGCAAAGGATTCAATGATCTCGGGTTTGGCAACATGTCCGCCCTGATGTGGGCCGCCACCGAAGGCAATCTGGAAATTCTCGACAAATTGCTGGCGTCGGGCGTTGATGTCAATGTTGCCAACTCCTGGGGACAAACCGCTATTTCTCTCGCCTCCCAGTGGGAAAATCCGACGGTCGTCAGGCAACTGCTCGTCAACAAGGCAGACCCGGATAATGCCTCGCGCCATGGTCAGACGCCCCTCATGGGAGCTGCACGATATGGTCAGGTGGCCGCCATTCAGACCCTGCTTGGTGCTGGTGCCCGGGTCAATCTCCAGGATCAGCAAGGCAACTCGGCACTCATGTATGCCGTCCAAAGGGGTTCACTCGCTTCCATCACCATGTTGCTGAAGCATGGTGCGGATGCCAACCTGCAAAACAAGGCCGGTTATTCCCCCCTCATGTGGGCAGCGGAACGGGGCAATGTGTCGGTGGTGCAACTGCTTCTGGCATCAGGTGCCGATCCAACCTTGAAACACAAAGATGAATCCACGGCCCGCATCATGGCCCAGGAAAAAGGTCACAGAGGTGTTGTCCAACTTCTCTTGCAGGCCGAACTGGCCCACTGAAACCTGCCTGAACATCTGTCCCGAAATAAACAGCTTCTGCGTGTGGTAGCTCCTCCTGAACCCAACTCGACCGTCAGATTGATATCTGACGGTTTTTTTTTGACACCGCCGTCAACGCATGATGCAGAGATTCGCTCGATGAAATTCCGTGTTCTGCTTGTCGTGCTGTATTTCTCCAGGCCCCGGACGAGGTGGTATTGCGTTGGATAACAGAAAACCATGCCGGATATCACGACCCCGCCACGGGAAGTGGCATTCAGAAAATTCCTTGGCAATGAACGGGTCGATCTTCTGGCCCAGGGTGCCCGACAGGCTGCCGAAGGAAGTCATGTTTCCACGGCCATGCTTTCCATTGTGGACCTGGCAACCTTGCGCAACTACACCGGTCTTACCCAGGTCGAAGGGGGCGAGCGGAACCATCAACTCATGAACGCCGCGTTGCGGATTGGCGACCGTGAAGAGTTGAAGCGTTTGGCCCCCATGATCACGACCCTTGAAGCGGCTTTGGCCAAACTGCCCAATTATGAAGGGGATGTGGTGCGGGCTACGGACTTGCCGGAAGACGTGGCGAAGGGCATTGTGCCGGGAGGCGTCTTCAGTGATGCCGGGTTCATGAGTACGGCCATTGGCGAGACAAAATTCAAAGGGAAATACATGTTTTTCATC
>JADGCO010000025.1 GCA_015228935.1 Magnetococcales bacterium
GGGGATGTCCTCAATACCCAAACCGAGTTGCCCGCCGAACAGGCCGGCAAACTCTCCCTGCCCGAAATCCACGGACATGTCCGCTTCGAGCATGTCACCTTCCGGTATCGTTCCGATGGTCCGGAAGTGCTGAGTCAGTTGTCCTGCGATATTCCCGCCGGGCAGGTGGTGGGCATCGTCGGTCCATCCGGTTCGGGGAAAAGTACCTTGACCAAACTCGTTCAAAGGTTGTACGTCCCGGAAAGTGGACGGGTTCTGGTGGACGGCATGGTTGTTGATAGCTTTTTTCTTGTTGGCAATCCTCTGGGCTTGCATCGGGCAGGTGGAAATTTTCGCCACGGCCCAGGGGCGGATCATTCCCACCGGTCGGTTGAAGGTCATACAACCCCTGGAAACCGGGGTGGTCAGGCGCATCCTGGTCAAGGAGGGCCAAAAGGTCGCAGCCCATGAACTGCTGATCGAACTGGATCCGACTGACAACACCGCCGATGTCGTCCGGTTGGAACGAGAGTGGCTGGAAGCCTCGACAGAGTCCATGCGTCTGCGGGTCATCGGGGAAGCAAAAAAGGACCCATTGGAAAATTTTCATCTCCCTCCCGAACTCTCCCAGGAAATTGCCGACCGACATTTCCGGTTATTGGCACGACAATGGGATGAGTATCAATCAAGACTGAAAGAGTTGGATGGCCAGCGCAAGGAGCTGGTAGCGCGGGTTGGCACTGTCGGGGCCGAAATCAAAAAATTGGCACTGCTCCTGCCCTTGGTCCGGGAACGCGCCCATGCCAAGGAATCTCTGTACAAACAAGGTATAGCTCCGCGTATGGACTATCTGGAGTTGGCCCAGAAACTCGTTTCGACCGAAGAGGAGTTGACCAGTAAAAATCGCGAGCGGGAAGAGGCCAAAGCAGCCGTGGTCACTCTCGGACTCAGAATCAAACAAGCTGAGGCACAGTTTTATCAAACCACCTGGAGCCAATATCTGGAAGCGGACCGCAAGGCAGCATCCCTGGAACAGGAACTGGAAAAAGCCCGCTTCCGGCACCAGCGAGGCCAATTGCGTGCCCCGGAGGCGGGAACGGTTCATCAACTCAAGGTATTCACGGAGGGCGGCGTTGTGGCTCCGACACAAGAGTTGATGTGGATTGTCCCTGGCGAACCAACCCACCTGACTCCCGGCATGAACGTCAGTTCGGAAATCGCCACCGGAAAACGTCGCATCATCGAATATCTCATTTCACCGGTTCTCAAACTCCGTGCGGAGAGTTTCAGGGAACGATAAAACAGAATGAAAAATTATTTTCATTCCATTAAACCGAGTCCACTTCGGAATGTATATTTTCCCAAAAAAAAGATGAAAGACTGGGATGGATGCCCAGGAGGGAAGCGGCTCTGCCCTCTAAGTGAACGCAGTGCAACACACTTCAATAATGGCGTTTTTCATGGCATTCAAGAAGGTTCAACAGGACGACCGGAATTTCGCGCAATAATGTTCCGGGTATGGAGACGACGGTTGTTGGTTCGAGGGAGTGATACTGAAAACGTCTCTCTCCAAGAAAGATGGAACTCTCTTCACCAAAGGTCATGCCAACCCCCAACACTTCCAATCTGTTGCCGTCCAAGCGTCGTTCCACTTGGCCGGATTGAACCAGACAGAGATCGTGCGGATCCAGGGATGCCAGGGATTCGCCATGGGGTGCGGAAAAATGCTGCATCTTCATCTGCTGGGCAATTTTGTTGAGGGTAGGCGTGGAAATGTTCTCCCCGAACAGCCGGGTATTTTGCATGAACTTGCGGTTGTCATTCAAATTTTTGATGACCGAGTTCAAATCGTTCCGTTGGATGAACTCCTGATACGACCCGGCCGGCAGTCGCAAGGCTTGCACAAAACTGACGGAACGCGAGGTGTTTTTGGCAGGAAGACCATGCAGGCTGTGGTACTCGCCGAGCATGGCCCCGGCAGAAAGAATATTGTAAACCCCGGCATCCGCACTGATCTTTTCCACAATCCCGGTCAGGATCAGGTAGATCATGGAATTGACATCACCCTTTTTGATGATGATCGAGCCTGGATTGAAAGTCACGATGGGATTGTTCAAGAGCTTGCGCAGGTTGTATTGGGCAACTCCGGGAAAATAGGCTGTCAAAAAAGCGGTGGCGGTATCGCGCAACGGTTCCGAGTAGTCGGGAATCAAAACGTCCATCACGCCGAAAGGGGCACTGGAGCCGATCTCCTTTTGGCGGGTGGTGAGCGGGTTGGAGGTATGCGCCAGAATGATGCGATTGGAAGCGTCATCCTTGAAATCTTCTGCCTGGCCATGGATCATGCCGCCCCCGATATCTATTTTTTTGATATCGGCTGGCATCAGATACAGATTTTTCACCGCTTCAAGATAGGTTGACGAAACGCCATCCTTTCCTGTCCCGGTATCCAACATTTTATCGAGAACACTGAAGGAAGAAATATCCGCCATATGGCTGTAGGATCGGAACTCTCCTTCCCAAAAGGTACGAAAATAATAAGCACAGGTTTCCACAGGATGCGGGGAAAAAATCGGTAATACCTCCAGACCTTCGATATCGTTCCAGGTTCCGGCAACGAGGTCACGGACGGCAAAAAAATCAGCCAGACGCTCTTCGGAGATGATCAGGAGTGCGGCCAGTTTCCGGAATACCGAATGTCGCACCAGCGGGGGTGCAAAATATTTGATGCGATGATCGCTGCGAATCAGGGTGATCAGACCGGCAAAGTGATCGTCATGGCTGTGGGTGTGGAAAATGCCCTCGATTTCGTTGACACCAATACCCAGGGCCATGAGGCTGTATTCAATGTTGGGTCCGGCATCGACAAGGTAGATTTTACCTTGAAACATGAGAATGCTGCCCATGCTCGGTCGATTGATGTCCCAGCCGTCGCCCTGTCCAGAGTGGATGACAGAAAAATATTCCCGTTTGACGTTATGGAAATTCAGTGGATAAGGTGAAGGGTAAATGTTTTCCTGGGTCAGATTGAGATCGACTGTGACCTTTTCATCCTTATAGGAAAATTCGTATATGTTCAATCCTTTACGGCAAATGAACAGTTGATTGCGAATTTCCACGGGGTGCGTCGAAACCGGCAGGGAGGCCAGCAGCTCGCTGGAAGGTCGAATCCTGCCAAAGGCAAATTTAAGCTTGATGCGCATCATGATTTCCGCCTGATCGGCGGGGATGCCCGTATCTTCGATCTCGCCCTGGTTGATCAGGCCATAGTTGCCACGAAAAATGTACTGCATTTGAGCTTCGATGGCATCAGGGTGTCCGATCAGAAGGGGTTTGACACCGGTATTGTTCGGATGATTGGGCAGCAGCATGCCCTGCCGATAGAGCATTTGCAGTACCGGGAATTCGCCCAGATTGGTCAGACGGCCATTCTGGAGCATGACATCGGAGAGCAGGATGGCATTGGGACCGGTTTCGCAGGGTACGCCATTGACCTCGGCGGGGACAATCAACCCCTTTTTCATCAAATGTTTGACCGTGTCAGCGGGGCAGCCGCAAAGAATATACAAATCGGCTTCCGGGACTTCAATCCAGAAGACCCCGTCCATCACCTTGACTTTGCGTAAACTGTTCATTTTCTATTGTTCCATCCGCAGATGTCTTGCCAGGCAGAACCGGAAGCTATTTAGAAAGCAAGCAATATGCCAACATGTCTGACTGGATAAATTTACATGGTGAGGCTGGATAAAGGGTGCATCTCCCATATCGGAATCCGCGTGAGCATGCAAGACTGCGATGATTTTAATAAATTATTCAGTACTGTGTGCCTGGACAAAAGGGTGTTCTTCCGTTTCCGGATCAGCATAAGTATGCATGATTTCGATGATGTCCGGTAAATTTTCCATGAAAAGTTTGACGATTTCGGGATCAAAGTGGGTTCCGGCGGATCTTTGAATTTCTGCGGTGGCTTCTTCAGGACTCCAGGCTTTTTTGTAGGGTCGGGCTGTGGTCAGGGCATCGAACACATCGGCCACGGCGCAGATGCGACCGACGAGGGGTATTTCTTCTCCCTTCAGACCACTGGGATAGCCGGTACCATCCCAGCGTTCATGGTGGGTGAGGGCCATGACATGGGCTGTCTTGAGAGGCTCGTCTTCGTAGCCGAACAGCATGCTGGCACCGATTTCGGCATGTTTGCGCATGATGTCGAACTCATCTTTGGTCAATTTTCCTGGTTTGCGGAGGATGGTGTCGGGAATGCCGATTTTGCCGACATCGTGCATGGGTGCTGCATGGAGAATGAGTTCACACTCGGCGGGTGACATACCGGCGGCCTTGCCCAACACGGCGGCATAATGGCTCATGCGCACCACATGAAGACCGGTTTCGTTGTCGCGAAATTCGGAAGCTCGTCCCAGACGGCGGATGATTTCCAGCCGGGTTTCCCGCAAGGCCAGGGTCGTTTGTTCCAGAATGCCTTCCATGCGACGCCGTTCGATGATGCCGGCCAGGGTATGGGCAATGGTTTGGAGGACACCTTCCTCCTCATCACTGTTGCGTTGAACCCCTTCAGCGCGAAACAAAACCATGGCTCCCAACAGCCGGTCGTTGTAGGTGATGGGGATGCAATATCGACCACATGGGGGAATGTTGGTCCGTTGTTCCATTTCTGGAGTGACGAAGATGATGCGATGCTCTGCCAGAGCGGGTTGCCACAGGAAACGGGCCAATTCATCCTGGGCTTCCAGCAATTTATCCTCGTTCGTGTCATCTGGCAGGATGCCTCTCTGGGAACCAGGCACCATATGTCCCGAAGCAGAATCGACGAGGTAGATCAATCCTTGTCTTGGGGAAGAGAGCCAGGGGATGGATTGGATGATATCCAGGGCAACATTCAGTTGGACGGACAGGGAGAGGGGTTCCAGAGCTGTTTCAAGCAGGGCGCTGATCGTGATCCGGACCTGAAAGGCCCGGTCCTGTTCCTGTTCCAGGCGTCGGCGGCTGGATATGTCGCGAATGATGGCAGAAAAAAATCGCTTCTCTCCAGAGAGCCAGGATGCCATTGAGATTTCGAGGGGAAATTCGCTGCCATCCCTGCGCAACCCGACCAGTTCTCGAATGGAGTCCGATGATTTGAAGCAGCCGGTTTCGCTCACGCGCTGCATGCCCAGTGCATGGGCCTGACGGTACCGCTCTGGAATGATGAGGGCCAGTTTTTGACCAAGGCTTTCCGCTTCCGAGAAACCGAAAATGACTTTGGCCCCGGTATTCCAGAACAGAATTTTTCCTTCAAAATCGGTTGAGATGATGGCGTCTTTGGCGGATTGTGCCAGGGAACGGAACCTTTCTTCGCTGGCGCGCAGGGCATTTTCGGCCCGGATGCGTCCGGTGACATCATAGATGGTACCCATGATGTGTTCCGGTCTGCCATGTTGCCCAATCTGGACTTCCGCAACTTCCCGCACGGTTCGGATGTCTCCATTGGGTCGCACAATGCGGCGTTCCTGACGAATGGGACTTTTATCTCCGTCCTGCTGTCTTTTCAGCGCGGTGTGAAAGCGCTGTCTTTCTTCAGGCTGGAAAGTATTCAGATAGGCTTCCAGGGAGGGGAGAGAGCCGTCGGGAGAGAGGCCAAAAATGCGGAACACCTCATCTGAGCAGGTAAAGGAGCCGGTTTTCAGATCCCAGTCCCAGTTGCCCAGATGCGCGATGGCCTGTGCCCTGGCAAGACTTTCACGATTTCGTTTCAGTGTTTCCTGGGCCTGGGATCGAGTGTCGATTTCAGCGCGCAGCTTGTACACGAGCTTGCGCACGGAAAAGAGGTGCCAACCCAGCAAAACGACCAGGGGGATACCCAAAAGGGGCAACAGGTCGATGGTACTCTGGAGTGCGGGGGCCAGGGTCCAGTCTGCGTAAAGCGGGTTGGTCCACCCCAGGCATGCTCCGCCTGGTACGCTTGCCGACAGCGCGACGATCATGTCTCTGACAGATGATCTTGACAAGATTTAACCCCTTCTTCCCTCCAGGCATCTCCCGACACATCTGATCACGGAAGTATAGCAGAGGCAACCCCTGTTGACAGGGTTGGCGGAAGCGCGATCTTCCAGGGATGATGGCACCGAAAAAAAAACAACTGCCAGCAAACGAGGAAGAGAGGAGGATGGGGGAAGATGGGATGAACAGGCACGAAGGGCAAAGGATCGGGCAGGAAGCAGCCCGTCCTTGATTTGACTCTGAGAACATGGATGTGGCAGGGTAGCGCCGTCCCTGGCGCTGTGAACACCAGCTCTCCCGCCGGTGAGGGGCTGACTATAACACTCCCTTTTTGGAAACTCCATGGCATTGTGTGCCTGGGAGACATTTTTTTTTTGGGAGCTTGGAACTGTCTGAAATCATTTGACACCCACGATGGTTGCCTCTATCCATGAAGGGCTGAGCGGGGAGGGGAGCATTCCGAACCGCCATGCTTGCAGGCAATTCAGTCCGGCCCCATCCTGAGGAGGGAGCCGTATCATCCAGGGACAAACATGCCATGACCAATGAAACAGACGGAATGAATTCAGCAGCCAACACGGACATTGAGACTCAGATCCGGGCATTGATGTTTGGCGCGGATTTTGGGGATCCGCAACTGGGCCGCAACATGGAACGGGAGCTGCGGGAGCGGTTGCACCGGGCACGAAAGGAAAACCGGCCATTGCGTGTTTATGCGGGATACGATCCCAGCGGGCCGGATATTCATTTGGGACACACCATCACCTTGCGCAAACTGCGCCTGTTCCAGGATTTTGGCCACGATGTCACCTTTTTGATCGGGACCTTCACGGCCCAGGTTGGTGACACGAGCGACAAGACCAGTGGTCGCCCGCGCAAAACCCGGGAAGAGGTCCAGGCCGCATCCCAGACCTATGCCGAACAATGTTTCAAAATTTTGGACAGGGATCGGATCCAGGTTCGGTACAACGGTGATTGGCTGGAAAAAATGACCCTGGCGGATGTGATCGGCCTCAGCTCGAATTTTACGGTGCAACAATTTCTTGCCCGGGATAATTACAAAAAACGCCTGGAGGCCGGCAATCCCGTGGGGTTGCATGAGTTCTTGTATGCGCTGTTGCAAGGGTATGATGCCGTGCATTTGCAATGTGATGTGCAGTTGGGGGCCACGGATCAGCTTTTCAACATCATGGCGGGTCGCAAGCTTCAGGAAGCCCATGGTCAACTGCCCTGCATCTGTCTGACCTATCCCATTCTGGTGGGTACCGATGGCAAAATGCGGATGTCGAAAAGTGCCGGCAACTATATTGGCCTTGCCGAATCTCCGGAAACCCAGTTTGGCAAGACCATGAGTCTGTCGGATGAGACCATGTTGGATTTCATGCGTCTGGTGACCCGCTGGACCCCGGACCAGGTGGAAACGTATCGCTCCCAGGTGGCTGATGGTCGGCTGCATCCCATGGCGATGAAAAAAATATTGGCCCGGGAAGTGGTTGCCATGTACCACGGCGAGGCGGCTGCGGAGCAGGCCCAGATTCATTTCGAGCATGTCCACCAAAAGCAGAATCTGCCCGAGTCGATGCCCGAGTTTCACGTTGTTCCGGGTATGAATCTCATTGAATTTTTGGCAGCCAGGCAATTGATTGGTTCCAAAAGCCAGGCCCGGCGCTTGATGGATGGTGCCGGCCTGAAAATCGATGGTGAACCGGTGCGGGATTACAATGCCACTTTGGAGCGTGCCTGTGTGTTGCAGGTTGGCAAGAGAGGTTTTTACCAGATCCGGATGGATACATAGTGCGGTATGGCCGCAACCAGTTACGTGCAAAATGTTTTCGCGGTCTGCGTTATTTGGTTCAGGTACAGTCAAGGAGTGGCATGATGGAGATTGATTTGCGGGGCTTGTCGGCCAATCAGGTATACTACCATATGAATCAAACCCTGGTTCCGCGTCCCATTGCCTGGGTGTTGACGGAAAATTCCTTGGGGGGACTCAATCTGGCCCCGTTTTCCTACTTCAATGGCGTGAGCAGTGATCCTCCTTTGATCATGTTGGCCATCGGTTTGAAGGCGGATGGGACTCCCAAGGACACCCGGGCCAATATTCTGGCCCGGAAAGATTTTGTCGTGCATATCCCTTCCTGGGAACACAGGGTCATGGTCAACGACAGTTCGGCATCTTTGCCGGAAACTGTATCGGAGGTGGAACGACTGGCCTTGGCGACGGTTCCTTTTCCCGGGTGTCGTCTTCCCCGGTTGGCCACCTGTCGGGTGGCATTCGGCTGTCAATTTTATTCACAACAGGAGATCGGACCGGAATCCCTGGCCATGATTCTGGGGCGTGTGGAAACCATCCATCTCGATGATGCCGTTGCCGAACGGGATGCCAAAGGACGCTTGTTGGTCAATACCGGGGGGATCGATCCATTGGCCCGCCTGGGAGGAGGAGAGTATGCCCGCCTGGGGGAGAGTTGTCCTCTTGGGCGACCAAGAGTGTGACTCGGCACCCAACCCAGAAGCCAAACGTCTATTTCTTGCCGGACTTTTTGTCGGGTGTCATTCATTTTGAATCTGGTGCGGAATTGGTCGCCGAAGTCTTGGAGAATGATCAGTCTGGTCAGGGCATTGGCTTTGGACGGCAACTTGTTCAGCCGACACAAGACTTTTTAGATGGTATCCTTATTGTTTTTTGAAAATACCTCATCCAGTGACTGGGCATCCAAGCCGTTCGACCACCTTCTTTGCGATGAATCAGGACCAAGTCTGCCTTAGGCGGGACCCATTCTATCGAAGGCCGACGCCGGTGTCATGCGTTCCATGCCTGGTAAACAGCCTGGTTGGTGACTCGGAGATGCATTTGTGTTTTGGCACGAAATTATTTCAAGATCCTGTTTGTCGTGGAATGAACGATCACGGTGACTCCCTGGCACAGACCAATCGGTCCCTGCCTTCGTTTTTGGCCTGGTATAAACGGGCGTCCGCTGCCTTGACCAGGCTGGTGGGGGAGAGGTCGTGGGAAGGAATCATGCTGATTCCGCCAAGGCTGATGGTGACATGATTGGCCACCTTGGAGTGGTGGTGCGCCAGACCCAGTGCCCGGATGTTTTCGCGCAGTTTATTGCCGACCACGGCCAGGCCATCCAGATCGGTTCCGGGGAGAATGCAGACAAACTCCTCGCCGCCATAACGGGCCACCAGATCGATGGTCCGGGTCATGGTGTGGGCCAGAGCCTGGGCCACCTGCCTGAGACATGCATCACCTGCCGCATGTCCATAATGGTCGTTGAAGGGCTTGAAAAAATCGATATCCATCAGAATCAATGACACAGGGGTCTGATCACGCAAGGCTCGGTGCCACTCCTGTTCCAACTGCTGGTCGAAATGGCGACGGTTGGGAATCCCCGTCAAACCATCCAGCATGGCCATGTTTTGCAGGATGGTATTCAATTCCAAAAGTTGATTATTCTTCTCCTCCAATTGGGCGTTGAGCTGCCGCATCTCCTTGTTCAGGTCCTGCTGGGCAACCAGGCTTCTGCGCAGGGCCAGATGGGTTTTGATGCGTGCCTGCACAATCGAGGGGGAAATGGGTTTGGTGATATAATCCACGGCCCCCATGGCCAACCCTTTGGTTTCATCCTCGATTTCACCCATGGCCGTGATGAAGATGACTGGAATTTCCTGCAAGACGGGATCGGCCTTCAGCCGCTGCAACACCTGATAACCATCGATACCGGGCATCATGATATCCAACAAGATCAGATCGGGGGGTGGGGTGGAAAGAACCCGTTGCAAAGCCTGTTCGCCGCTCTTGGCCAACAAGAGGTCATAGTCCGGCTCCAGCAAATCCTTCAGCACATTCAGGTTCAAGCGTTCATCATCGACGACCAGGAGAGTCTCCTTGCCTGTTGTCATGGATCGGGTTCCTTTTGTTTGTCAACGGTATTCCGGTTTGTTGGTCATGATGGCAGTGGATGGAATCATGGCAAATACGGGTCGATACGGCCTCATTCGAGATCGATGTGCAGACGGGTTGCCCAGGCGGTCAGGCAGGTCAGGGCTGTTTCGAATTCATAGTCCTCGATACAGGTTTCCAACTCTGGCAACGGAGCTGACGTTGGATTTTCCATGAGTGCGCGCAGTTCGGCCAGTTTTGCGGCGCTTTTGGAATTGCCGGAGCGCAACAGGTAGGCCAGATTCCGGAAAATCGGCGTCACAATTGTCACATCCACGGAATTTTCCACTGCTGCCGCAGCATGATCGATCTGTCTGGATGTTTCCTGGTGGAGCAGGGGAGCGAGTTCGCGCATCAGCACGGCGGTCTGATGTTCCAGATCAGCCATCAATCCCTCATAGGCATCGACCTGTTTTGTCTTCAAGGCTGTTTCCAACCTGCGTGCCGCTTCGCTGAGTTGTTTGGCACCGAGGGTTCCTGCCACACCCTTGAGGGTATGGACCAGATGCAGGGTGGCTGGCACATCTCCGCCAGTCAACAGGGCGCGCACGCGGATGGCCACTTGCTGGTAATCCCGGAAAAAATCGCGCAACAATTTATCGAAAAAATCCCGTTTGCCGCCGACCTGACGCAGACCGGTTGTCCTGTCGAAGACCATAATTCCATTGTTTGTTTCATGTTCTGGTGTGACAACGGGGCAGCCATGGAAGGATTGTTTCGTCTTTTCCCTGGCGGCAATCCAGGTTGTCAAAGCAGCGAAGAGCAGATCAGGATCAATGGGTTTGGCGATATGGTCATCCATGCCGGCGGCCAGACATTTTTCCCGATCTCCCGCCATGGCATGTGCGGTCATGGCCAGGATGGGCAACGTTTTGCATTGCGGATGTTGGCGCATCCTGCGTGCCACGGTGTATCCGTCCATATCCGGCATCTGGATATCCAGAAGAACCAGATCGAACTGTTGTTTTTCAATGTGTTGCAATGATTCCGTACCGTTACGGGCCAGGGTCACGAACAGGCCGTTGGCTTCCAGAAGTTCTGTGGCAACCTGTTGGTTGAGCGGGTTGTCCTCGACCAGCAAAACATGTGCCCCCAGGATACCGTGGATGGCTTCGCCATCGCGGGTTCTGGCTGGACATCGGCCAGATTTCGGGAATTGTCTGGGTGCTGGTTTATCGGCAGTGTCGGCGGTCGGTGGGGCACAACCGAACCAGGCGGTGAAATGAAAGGTGCTGCCAATACCCGGCTGGCTTGCCACCTGGATGTCTCCCCCCATCAACGACACCAGTCGTTTGCAGATGGAGAGTCCCAGACCGGTCCCGCCGTACCGGCGCGTGGTGGAGGTGTCTGCCTGAATGAAGGGTTGGAAAAGTCTGGTTTGTTGTTCCCTGGTCATGCCGATACCGGTATCCTGCACCGTGAAGCGCAGTTGAACTTTCTGATCGGCGGTATCCGGCTGTTCCACGGCGATCAGGATCTGTCCCTGCTCGGTGAACTTGACAGCATTGTTTCCGAGGTTGATCAGAATCTGGCCAAGACGCAGAGGGTCTCCAACCAGCCTGTTGGGCACACTGTCGGGGCAGGAGATGTGCAGTGCCAGTTTTTTTTCCTCGGCCTTGACGCCAAGCATGCCGGCCAGATGATCCAGGACCTCATCCAGACGAAACACGATGTTTTCCATGGTCAATTTGCCGGCATCGATCTTGGAGAAATCGAGAATGTCGTTGATGATGCCCAGCAGGTTGCGGGAGGAATATTGAATTTTCTTTAAATATTCTCGTTGCTTATCCGTCAGGTGGGTTTGCAGGGCCAGGTGCGTCATGCCCATGATGGCATTCATCGGGGTGCGAATTTCGTGACTCATGTTGGCCAGAAAATCGCCTTTCATGCGGTTGGCCTGATCTGCGGCCTCCCTGGCGTCGACGAGGGCCTGTTCGACGGCTTTGCGGGCGGTCAGATCGGTCAGGATACCCACGAACATGCGTTCCCCGCCGACGCCCATTTCGCTGACCGCCAGATTCAGGGGAAATGTGCTGCCATCCCGGCGACGACCCTTCACTTCGCGACCGACCCCGATGATTTTGCGTTCCCCTCCCGACAAGTAGTTACGCAAATATTGATCATGTTCTTCGCGATAAGGGGAGGGCATGAGGATGTTGACGTTTTGGCCAATGACCTCCTGAGCCGTGTAACCGAACAAGGCTTCCGCTGCCGGATTGAATGATCGCACTTCACCCTGGACGTTGATGGTGACGATGCCGTTGACGGCCGTTTCGACAATGGCACGAATGGTGGCCTCACTGCGACGCAGTTTGTTTTCCGATTGTTTGCGCAGGGTGATATCCGTCATGATGCCGACGAACATGCGGACGCTCCCCACCATCATTTCGCTGACCATCAGCTCGACAGGCACGATGCTGCCGTCGGCGCGTTTGCCTTCCAGCTCGGTGGCCACGCCGATGATGTGACTGGAGCCGTGTTGCAGGCATTTTGCAAGGCCAAGGTCATGTGCCTCATGATATTGGTTTGGCATGAGTTGTTTGACATTTTGTCCGATGATGCGATGGGCCGGATGGCCGAACAGGCGCTCGGCGGCAGCGTTGAAAGAGTGTATCTGACCCGATGTGTCGATGGTGACAATCGCGTTGGCCGCTTTCTCGATGATGGCACGTTTCATCTGGGAGAGGGTTTCCGCCAGATCTTTTTGTGTCTGTTCACGCTGCCGGACCATTTCGGACATCAATTGGGTCAGGGATTCCAGCCCCACGAAATCCTCTTTCAGCGGGGGTTGACCTGCGGCTTGCAACAACTGATTGGCCGTTTGCTTGAGGGATGCCAATACTTTCGATTGTGATGCGAGTTCGTGACTCAAGCGTTCATTGAGCTGGTACAGTTCTTCCGACGACAGATTCAGGCTGCGGTCACACAAGGCCAGATCGCGCTCGTATCGTTCGTAGGTCGTGCTGACATTCTGGAGGAACTGGATGACATCCAGGCTGGGCAGCAAACCGGTGGTACCTGTCCCGGTCTGGGCGGTGTATTGTGCCAGAAAAACATCCACATCACTTTCTTCGTCCAGATTCAAGGCTTTTTGGATCTGCCGGCGCAGGAGGCGGTGCATGTCACGTATTCTCGGTGATCAGGGCAATGGTCATGGTCTGGTTATGCAGCTTGCAGGTTCGGGTTGTTCCCAGAGGTCCGATTTCGCCATGGGCGTAAAACCCTGTTACTGTAATATGCCGACCCAGGGTGTTGTGAACAACCTCCCATTCGTCGGCAATCTGGTCGCCCATGATGAGTTTGCGACCTGCACAACTGATCAGCAAACCCAGTCCCGGACGTCTTTCCGGGTCGTCTTTCAGGATGCAAGCAGCCGCTTGTCCGGCACCACTTACCAGTTTGGCGGTGGTGACATGCATGAGACGCATGTGACCATTCGGATCGACGTCTCCTCCCAGAATGACACCGCCGCGTTGGCGGTCGATATCGAGGACCGTGCGAATCAAACCGGAGGTGGCCGAGTTGGAGTGGCGCATCTCGAAGGGAAAGCGCAATCCGGAGTCTGGCAGATCCTTGGCGTAGTTGCCCAGATAGCGGTTGTAGAGGTCCAGCGCCGGTTCGCCATCCAATTCCAGCAGCACATTGCCTTCACAGCGTGTCACCTTGCGCAAGGGGCCAAAAGGCACCCAGCCGCCTTGGGAGCAACTGCGAATTTTGAGAGACAGTCCATAAAGACCCACGGCAACCACCTGTTGTGTGGTAATTTTGTTGGCGGAGATTGCCAGGGTTTGTTGATCGGTGTGGGCATCCCATGCCAATCCACCGACGATGGTCATGTCGGTTCCGACCACGCTGCTCACGCCGGCGACCAGGGCGCAGCCATTGACCGCTTTGCCGGGCGCAAACAGCAGCACGGCCCGCAAATCCTGTTCCGGCAACCCTTTGCCTGCCAGAATGCCGCTCTGTCTGGATGCATCGGGAGAGGAGACCTCGGCGGTGGCGACCCGGACGCTGCCCTGGGCGAAGCGCACGGCGGTGATCACACACGACGCTTCGCGCACGCCCTGATTGGAAATTTCGCCTGCGGTCGATACACCCACGCAATGGGCCGTTGGAAAGGCTGCAAGAAGCGCGGAGATCACCACGGGGTCCATGAAATATTTTTTGTCGGCAAACACAAGTACGAGCATCGGCTCCAGTTTTTGCAACGGCTCCAGCAGCAGGGTGGCGAAAGCCCCTTTGTTGAATTGCACTTGTCTGATTTCCATGCTTTTCCGGAACTCCTACAGAATGTTCGCCTGGTGGAACCAGGCTGTCTGCCTGGCGGGACACTGTACAAGGTACCAGAATCCGACGCCAATGTCATGATTTTCTAAACATTAAGATATATTAAGCCATCGCCAGAAACGCCAAGAGAACAGGTTTTGGGTTCGCGGCTGGAAGTGTTCGAACGTTTCATTTTTCGGGCAGTGGAACAAATCGGTTCTTGAATATCGGATTTGCAAGTGGTAGACTATAAAATTTAGACTGTTGTTGGATGTGGCAACGGCCATCTGTTTCTTGTCGATACATCCTCGGAGAGTGCAACGGGATCGTGAGTCATGAATTTTTTCAACAGGCTGCTGATCTGGCAAAAATTTACTCTCGGATTTATCATCATCGGTTTCTTCTTTTCCGGTATCGTCATTGTTTACCATTTCAGCATGAAACAGGTGGAAGAGAGTTATGAACAATTGATTGATGTGGATTTTACCAGATTTACCCTGGGATACCAAATATCCCATTCTCTCGCCCAGATGAGAGATGTGGAATACAATTTTCGGATCAACCCGAGCGATTCTCTTGCGGAAGATCATCAAAACTATTTCAAGGATTTTTTGGATAAACTCGCCAGACTGACCTCGCTGGAAGAGAAATCCGGCAATGAAGAGGACTTGAAAGCTCCCAAAGGCATTTTCAAGCAAATCAACGTTTATCGGGATGCTTTTACCGCCACGGTCAATGCCTGGAAGGTCAAGGGGTTCAACGATCACGCCGGGTTGCGTAAAAAAATACTGGATGATGCACAAAGGTTTGAGCAAATATTCAAGCAGGTTAATAATATTTGGGATGCTCTCTATCAGATTCGTCACTATGAGAATGCTTATCTGCGGACCAAAAATAAAGACTATGCCGAACATCTTCCCAGGCTGATTGACGAGATTCAGCAGAAGCTTGTCGCCAACGCGGTTTCCGACGACAAGGCAGCGGCTGACAGTCTCGCAACATACCAGAAGGATTTCCTGGCCATGGTGGAACAGGACAGCCTGATCCAGGAACGCATCGAAACCATGGAGGAGGCCAACCAGGCGATTGAATTTTTGGTTGAGTATCATTTCGGGCGGGTCAAAGAGGATATGAAAAAGGCCTCTGGTGCCACGCAAAAGTTTGGCCGGGACCGGACCAGACTGGCCTTTATCATGGCTAGTGTATTAATATTGTTGATGATTTTAATCGCGTTTCTTCTTGTCAACAGTCTGGTTCACCCGATTTCCAAGGTGACGAAAGCCATGCTCCATGTGGCCGGAGGCAACATGGATTCCCAGGTTCCGGTGATGGGCAGCGACGAACTGGGACAAATGGCAACGATTTTCAATCAAATGGCCCGTCAATTGTCCGATGCTCACACCGGGTTGCAAAATGAACAGGAAAAATTGATGACCATCCTGCTCAGTGCCCGGGAGGGGATCATCGGCACCAATCGGGATGGCAAGGTGGTCCTGGTCAATCCGGCAGCCCTGCGACTGCTGGGAAAAACTGAAGAAAAAATCATCGAAGATGGATTTCTGCACATATTGGACGATCCGGATTATGTGCAGAAATTTTTGGAAAGATCCGGCTTCGACATGCCGGAAATCGTCGTCTACGGCGGAAAGGTTTTGCACTTTTTTGCGGCATCGATCAAGGACAAGACCGGGGAAATTGTGGGTTCCGCAGCCCTGATCCGGGATGTGACCGAAGAAAAAAAACTGGAACAAATGTTGCGGGATCTTTCCTACACCGATGGTTTGACGAAACTTCTCAATCGACGCCGCTTCGACGAACTGCTGCTGGCAGAGTTTCAGCGGGCACGGCGGTATGGTCTGTCCGTGGGACTGTTGCTGTTCGATGTGGATCATTTCAAAAAGTTCAATGATACCTATGGCCATGATCAGGGCGACCGGGTCTTGCAGGCAATTGCCGTGACCATGAAAAATTCATTTCGGGATGTCGATTTTTGTTGCCGGTATGGTGGCGAGGAATTTTGTATCATCACCCCCAACACTTCCATGCCCGGTCTTTTCATCGCCGCCGACCGTTTTCGGGAAAAGGTGGAGGCCCAGGTGATCGACGGTCTCAAGGTCACGATCAGCATCGGAGCCGTTGCCTACCCGTTGCATATTCCGGATATCCAGGGACCGGCGGAAATGTTGAAAGCTGCGGATGACGCCTTGTATGTTGCAAAAAAATCAGGGCGCAATCAGGTGTGTGTCGCCCAACAAAAAGAAAAAGAAGCGTAGAAAAACATCCACTTTTACGGTGAATCAAAGATATGAAATTGCAAATCATTTCCAGATCAGGATCCTCTCGCCGTATCATGCCCATGCTGGTCGTGAGTATGGCTCTTGGCTTTGGCTGCGTGGCCGGAACGGCCCAGGCGGAAATGGACGCCGTCACGGCCCTTGAAGTATTGAAACGCAATGATTGTACAAAATGCCACTCCGTGCAAAAATCAAAAAACGGTCCTTCGTACACCAAGGTTGCCAAAAAATACAAAGGCGACGCCCAGGCTGAAGAAAAACTGTTTAAACATTTAACCAGCAATCCAAAAGTCAAACTTGAAGATGGCACTGAGGAAAATCACAAAAAAACAGATTTTGACACTCCGGAACACCTCAGAGAATTCATTCGCTGGATTTTGTCGCTATAGCCAGGCAGATTTATGGTCCTGTCCTGATTGATTATCCGTGCCGGTCTGACGGGCCGAAATTTTTGAGTGTCCCGGGAGGACATGACAGGGAGAGTTGGTATGTTCAATCAGGTTGGTTCACTCAGATGGAACAAGTCAAAAATTCATGCCGATCTCATGAACCAGAATGGTGGGAGATGGGGAGGACATTGAGTGATGTTACGCCATGCAGTGGGGGTTTGTTTGGGTATCGGGTTGTTTCTGAGTGTTGCGACGGCTGTCGCTGGTGAAGATACCAGAGGCGACGACGGCAAGACTGGGAATGACAAGAAAGTACGACAGGATGCCGTGATGCGGGGAGATGCCGAATGCACTTTCTGTCACGATGAAGAGGATTCCACATCTTTATTGGCCATTGGCAAGACGAAGCACGGCACCCTGGCGGACAGCCGAACGCCGACCTGTACGAGTTGCCATGGTGCCAGTCGGGAACATTTAAAGAAGGAATCCGGGCAGGATAAGCGCCCCAAACCTGACATCACCTATGGGCGCCGCTCACCCAAAATTCGACCCGATGCCCGCATTGACGAAAATTTTGGCAATTTCAAGACCACCGATACCCCGGCGGCCACCATCAACAAGACCTGTATGACCTGTCATCAGGGTGACAAGCTCCTGTTCTGGTCAAGCAGTGCCCATGTCAAGCAGGAAGTGGCCTGCACCAATTGCCATGATATTCACACCGATCATGATCGGGTGTTGGACAAGCGCAGTCAGCCCAGCGTCTGTTTTGGTTGCCACAAGACCCAGCGGGCCATGTTCAACAGGCCTTCGCATCATCCTGTTCCGGAAGGAAAAATGTCCTGTTCCAACTGCCACAATCCCCATGGTTCGACAGGGCATAAATCCCTGCGCTGGGACAGCATCAATGAGACCTGCTACCAGTGTCACATGGAAAAACGGGGTCCTTTCCTGCACATGCATCCACCCGTGGCGGAAAATTGCCTCATCTGCCACAACCCGCATGGCACCGTCGTGGCCGACCTGCTCAACTACCGTCCCCCGTATTTGTGCCAGAATTGTCACAGCAGCACCACCCATCGAGGTCAGGTTCCGGGTTTGCCGGGTGTCCGGACCACAAACATGTCACAACTTGGGACGGTGGCACGGGGTTGTGTGAAATGCCATGTCAATATTCATGGCAGTAACAGCACCGAAAATGCAACAAGAACCGGACGTTTCCAACGCTGATGAAACATCAGGGAGATTAAGTGTCATGCGCATGAACGGAAATGCACGCTTCATTTGGACGACCGGGGTTGCTGTTTTGTTGCTGGGGTCTGGGACAGCCTGGTCCGGGGAGGAAAACAAGGCCGATCCGGGTGGCCCGTTCGGAATGTGTCCGACAGCGGTTCCCTATACGACCCCGGAAAGCTTCCTCACGCTTGGGGTCGGTTATCTGGATGGAAATCGCAGAAAATTCAGTACTTTCGATGGAAAAAGTTCGACCACGGGCATGTTTCTTCTGGACGCTGGATATCTCAGCCGGGATGAAGCGACGGGCACCTGGAGTGTCATCGAAGGCCGTAATCTGGGCCTGACTGGCAATCGTGATGTCAAGCTTTCTTTTGAAAGACAGGGTATATGGGGAGTTCGGGTCGATTACATCGAAATCCCGCGTCTGGCACCTTACGATGTCAATTCCAAGACCGAGGGGTTGGGTACCTCCCAGCAAATCATTCCCAAGACCGCCACTTCAGATGATGGATCACCCCGGCAGATCAGGACGGATCGCGACCGTCTGGTCGTCAATACGTTTCGTACCTGGAACAAAAACATCAAGTTCAATCTCAATTTCAGAAACGAGACCAAGGAAGGTACCCGTCAGTGGGGGCGGGGTGGTTTCAACGAGTTTGCCCTGGAGCCGATTGATTGGACCATGCGCCAGTTGGAACCGACGGTGAGCTATACCGGCAAGCGTGGTCAATTGTTGGGAGGTTATAACGGGAGCTGGTTTACGAACGAAAACAATACCCTGGTGGATTTCATCCTCAAGGGGGACAACCCTGCCTTGTTGGCCAGCCACAGCTATATCACCCAGCCCATGGACAATGAAGCCCACCAGGTGTTTCTCAGTGGCGGGTATCATTTGCCGATGGATTCGCATGCCACCTTTAAAATCTCCCATGGTCGGGCAATGCAAAATGAACATTTGCCCACCAATGATATTGCCGGCCTCTCTCTTGCCTATGCCCCTTCGAAGCTGCGAGGTCGGGTCGATACGACCATGATTCAATTGGGATTGACCACGCAACCCCTGGCCGATCTCAACATTGTGACCAAATTGCGCTATCATGATGACGATGACCAGACACCGGCATGGTTGGTGGTGAATACACCCACGACCCAGGTTCACGCCACACCCCTCTCGATCAGAACCACATCCGGCTTGTTGGAAGGAACCTATCGGTTGCCCTATCAGATCAGCCTGACCGGGGGCATTGAACTGAAGGATCAAAAACGGCAAATACCGTTTGGCAATGATGCGAACAAAGATGGCCTGGATGATGAGCGGTTCATCCCCTGGCGTACAGATATTGATGAAACGACCTATCGTTTGCAGGTGCAAAGACACATGTCGGAAACCATCAACGGGGCGTTGGGGTATGAACATACGGACCGGAACGGGTCGCAATATTTGAATTCCACAAAAATCATGGGCAATGATTTTGGCAAGATCGCGCCTTCCTTCATTGCCGACCGGGAGCGGGACAAGGTGCGCCTGGCCCTGGATTGGCGGCCCGTTGAACGGCTCGGGTTCCAGTTGGTTGTGGAAGATATTGTCGATCAGTATGGACTGAATCAGATCCCTTACGGGCAGAAAAAGGCGCACAGCCAGCTTTATTCGGTTGACATGGATTATGCCCCCACAGATCGCTGGCTGTTGACCGGTTGGTACTCTTACGACACCAACAAGACCTGGCAGGATGCCGGTCGCTGGAGTTCCACGGGTGTCCATGAGGCAGACAGAAGTTCGATACTCAAGGACATGGGCAGTTCCGTTGGCTTGGGCGTGCGCAATCAGTGGCATGATGGAGTCAAACTGGGTGCCGATTTTCAGTGGACCCGGGACAAATCCAAGTATGAAGATACCATAACGGTGGATCCAAAAAGTGTCCTTCCGGCCTATCCGGCTGGCGTGACCCCTTTGCCAGATATCGTCACCCCGACAACACGCTTGAACACCTTCATCGAATACAAGGGCATGGGTCCAGGTACGCTCCGTTTCGACTATCTCCATGAACGCTGGCATACCAATGACTGGACCTGGAAATTCAGCGACGGCTCTCCCTACGTTTATGGCACCACGACCGATGGAACGCTGATTTCCACCATGGATGGCCAGACATCCAACTTTTTTGGGCTTCGTTATACGACCCGTTTCAAGTGATCGGCATGTTGGTATCGCTCATCCGAGGTGTCACCCTGTTTTGTTTGTTTGTGGGTGGCAGCATGTCACCAGTTTTGGCCGAGGGGGGAGCAGAAGATGCCTTGTGCAATACGGCGTGTCTAAAATGTCATGATGGGAGCAAAAAATATGAAATCCTGGATGCTTCACCCAATGCTGGCGAAACCGGCAAGCGTTTCCTGACGGCAATTACGCCGGAATTGTATGGGCGGGGGGTCCATGCGCGTCTGTTGTGCAAGGATTGTCACGATAAAATCCGCAATCTGAATCCTCCGCACCAGAGTGGTGCAGCGGAAAAGATCGACTGTGCGGCTTGTCATGTACGTTTGGCCAAGGCGATGCAGGAAGCCGAGACGGTGGTGGCATCTTCCCGCATGGAAACGGTCATTCGTCATACCATCAACTACCGACGTTCGTTCCATGCCCGTCCCAATAAAGACAACCCGGATTTTCCCAATGCAGTTTGCCATGAATGTCATGATACCCATTTTTTCAACGTGCCGGTCGAGAAGCATGGCCCGGACTATGACAAATGGCGGCTGACGATTCCAGAATTGTGCGGAAAGTGTCACGAAGAGGCTTTAGAGGATTACGCGGCTTCGTCTCATGGTGTTGGGATCCTGGAAAAATCAAATTCAAAGTCGGCCAACTGTTCTGATTGTCACACGACATATTCGACTACCGGGGCACATTTGGCCGTTTTCAAGCTGATGAGTTCAGAGACGTGCGGCGCGTGTCATCCAAAAAGCCTGGATACGTATCGTCAATTTTATCATGGCCAGGTGACACGCCTGGGTTTTCATCATACGGCCAAGTGTTATGATTGCCACGAAAGCCATAAAGTATTGCCTGCCAAGGATCCCAAATCCACGGTTCATCCCGACAAGCGCCTGCGGACCTGCCAGAAATGTCATGATGGTCAACATCGTCCGCTGGCTACAGCCGGTTTTGCCTCGTTTTCGCCCCACGCCAACGAGAACGATTATGATCACTATCCGCAGCTTTGGTACGTGTCCCGTTTCATGCGAGGGTTGATGTGGAGTGTTCTCTCCTTCTTCACGCTTCACTCTGTCCTTTGGTATTACCGGGAATGGCGGGAGCGGCAACAGTCGCCTGTCGTTTTGCCTTTGAATGTTTCCCTTCCTGGTGTGGCAACCAATCCGCATGTGCAGCGCTTTTCGCTGTTCTGGCGTGTTCTGCACTTATTCTTTGTCTTGGCGGTGATGGTTTTGTTGTTGACCGGTACGACATTTTTGAACGCGCATCTGGCCTGGGCACCGCCACTGGCGCATCTGTTGGGTGGTGCGGAGCGTATGGGGTTGCTCCATCGGGCCGCAGCTCTTTGTCTGGTCGGTATTTTTCTCTTCCATCTTGTGTTTGTCCTGCAAAGTCTGTTGCGCAAGCGCAACTTTGCCTGGTTTGGCCCGGACTCGCTGCTGCCCAATAAAAAGGACTTTCTGGACTGCCGCGACATGTTCAAATGGTTCTTTGGCCGGGGACCCAGGCCCGGATTTGATCGCTGGACCTATTTTGAAAAATTTGACTACTGGGCAGTTTTCTGGGGAATGACGATATTTGTCGGCAGTGGTCTGGTGTTGGCGTTTCCCCATGTGGCCGGACGGTATCTGGATGGCTGGGTATTCAATGTGGCCATTCTGGTTCATGGGCGAGAGGCGTTGCTGGCTACGGTATTTTTATTCACAATCCACTTTTTCAACAATCACTTCCGTCCTGCCAAATTTCCGCCACCGGATATTTCGATGTTTACCGGAAATCTCTCCCTGGCAGAGTTGCGGCGCGATCATCCGGCACAATTCGAGCGTTTGCAGAGTCGTGGTGAGTTACAGAGTCTACTGGTCCGTGGCCCGTCAAGGGGTATGCTCCTGGGGGCCAGGCTTCTGGGAGCATTGTTGCTGGTTGGCGGCCTGACGTTGCTGTTTTTGATGGGGAGCCGGTATTTTTGGTGATTGATGCTGGCTGGTGGCCTGACATTGCTGTTTTTGATGGTGATCTGGCCTTATCGATAAGATGAAAACATTCAGGTCATGGCCATGAAATTATCTGAAGATCAGGTGATCTGAAGATAAACCTGGTCCAATGCCCCGAACAGGTCGGCCAGGGTGTTTTCCAGGGTTTTTATTTTGGATTTTGTTTCTTGGCGTATGTCGGCTGTGTCGCCTGTCGCGGAGACGATGAATTCCAGGCAAAGGGTGGCCTGTTCGTGAAAGGTCTGGTGAAGTCTGGACGCTTCCGGGTGATCGAGCAGAGGAGTACCAGCCAATGGACAAGTGGTGGCAGTGGGCATGAATATGCCGGGACCTGATTTTTTCCCACGCAGGGAGCGGTGCAGCGTTTCCAGGATGCGCAGGTGACTGCTCTTGATATCCTGAATATTCAAAAGCTTTTTCTCCATATGGACGGAGCGGCCAGCGGCATCCAAGGCATCGCCGGCCTGTTGGCCGTGGCGGGTGAGCAGATTGGAATATTCGATGGAGCCACGCAACAGGTTGGTCAGGCCCATGGACACCAGCATGTTTTTTTGCACGTGAATCGATGCGCTGTAGATGTCGCCGGCAAAGTTGCGCACCGAGTCGGCTTGACTGGAGGCAGCACGGCTGTTTTCGGCAACCAGGCTGACGGCAGAGGCGGCTTCCCGGGCGGCAACGGCAATGCTTTGCGTGGAGTTGGCCGCAATGGTGGCCGACTGGGCAACTTCGTGCGAGGCTTGCAGCAATTGCTCGGCATGGTGCTTCACGTCCACAGTGGCCACTTCGACATGGTTCATGTTTTGGACAATGTTTTCAATGGATCGGGACTGTTCGTCCATACTGGACTGAATGTCGTCATTGATGCGCGCAATTTTGCTGATCATGCCATTGAGATTGTTGGTGGCTTCCGACACGCCCCGGACGTTGTCCCGGATTTTTTCGGCCAGGTTGGCAATGTTCAGGGTCACGTTGGCAGTCTGACGCGCCAACTCCTTGACTTCGTTGGCCACCACGGCAAATCCCTTGCCGGCCTCGCCGGCTCCGGCTGCTTCGATGGAGGCATTCAAGGCGAGCATTTTGGTCTGGTCGGCGATATCGTTGATGTTTTCCACCATGTTGGCGATGGCGCTGGCTCCCTGAATCAGACTGGACATGACCTCGATGGTCTTTTTGGTCTGGTCACTGGCGGTGTTGGAACGGGCTGAAGCGTCCTGGCATAAATGGCGTACTCCCTGAATGGCTTTCGATACATGTTCGACATCGTCGCCGACACTTTGAACGGAACCCTCCACCAATTGCAGACTGTTATACACTGCGCCAATGTTGGAACTCATTTGATCCGCAGCAGTAGCCATGGTATTGACACTTTGGGATGCGGAATCAGCATTTTCCGCAATGGGCATGATGTTGTCGGAATGCAGGGATTGAATGGCCTGTGAGACCGACGTGATATTGTCACTGGCCTGATTGATGCTCACTTGGAGCTGTTGCACCTGACCATCGAGCGTGTCGTTTTCTCGGACCACCTGCCGGGAAATTTGCAGGTTTTCCAGGGAATCCTTGTCCAAAGTCGCGTTCAGACGCACCTGTTCGCGAATGATGGCTCCCACATTGCCCGATTGCAGCATGGTGACAATGGCGTTGCGGGTCAGGTTGCTGACCATCTGGTTGAATATTTTTGCAATGTCACTCAATTCATCACGGCCCATGACGGGAACCTGATGGCTCAGGTTCCCCTCGGCAACGGTGCGCATGGCATTGGCGATGGTGTGGGTGGGATGAACAAGGGAGCGGACCAGGAGTGAACCAACCAGGGTGGAAATCACCAGGGCCACCAGCATCACGACCAACAATCCCTGTTTCAGGTCGGACATGTTGACCACCAGGATATCCATGGCCATTTGCACGGCATTCTCTTCCTGGGTCAACAGAGGCACCAGGTAAAATTCCAGGTACTCGGCGGCTTCGTCAAACTCACTCTTCAAGGAAAATCCCTCTTCCTGCTGTCCATTGACAAAAGCCTGGGCCATTTTTTTGCCGAGCTTATAGAAATTATCAAAATAAGAACGGATCTCGGCAACAGATTTGAGAATTTTTTCGTTTTTCGACTGAGTGTAAAAATTCTTGTATTTATCCAGATCATCGATAAAATTTTTATAGTAATCCATGGAACCGCTGAAAATATCGGGATTGTTCCGGTCTGCCTTGTTGATGGATACTTCAGTAAGATAATACCGTGTCTGGAGCAGGTCTTTACTGAGATTCTGGGCCAGAATCACCATGCGCAATCGTTCCTGGCGTATATTTTTGACTTCACGGAATACAGCATCGCTGGCGACCCAACTCCAGATTCCAACGAAGATCAATAAGCATAATGGAATGACCACGCCTATGGTCACACGCTGACCAATCCGAAAATTGTTCAGATTGATGAATTTCATCTCTGCGAGATGTTTAAGATGAAAATATTTCAGATTCATAAAACAAATCCTGACAGTACCAGATTGATGGATTCTATCCTGGTGATCAAGTCAAACCGATGATAAACCAGTTTCACCAGTATTAACTTGGGAGTACAGGAAAAGGTCGCACGCAGGCACTCACCATGGTCTTGGGAGACGGCATTAACCCATGGCCGACACGGTTTGAGCCATGAGCCATGCAGGAGGTGTGCCTATCAATGGAGATGTGTCACCATGGATTGCAGCAGACTGGACTGAGGCAGTTTGAGAGCAATGCATTTTTTATTCAAGTCCAGAACAGGTCGCTCCGATAAGATTTACAAGGCACGGGTATGGGCTGACCCTGTAAAAATGAACAGCTTACCTCCAGCCAGGGATGGGAATACGGGTTGATACCCGTGATTCAAGAGCAGGGGGTTCAAGTTATGGAAATCACCAGCATGCAAATCGGCGCCACCTTCCAGATGGAACAAAATGCGCGGTCTCAGGAAACGGTTGGTAAGGAGACGAACCAGAATGAAGCCGCCGGGCGCTCTGCACCTCAGCAATCCACCTATCCGGTACAGAAGGATACCGTTGATGTTGCAAAGGTTCAATCACCACCTCTGAATAACGGATCCAAGGTCGAGGCAGAAAAAGCACCGCCGCCGCCTCCGTTGGGCGATGGTCACAAGGGTTCTGCCCAGAAGGGTGTGGCCTCTTCTTCCAAGCCGGTACAAGATGGCATCTTGCGTCCCTGGAATGATGCTGCTGTCAATCAAATCCAGGTGCCGGGTATCGTGACGCCCGACAAAGAGAAGGAGCAGGTCGAGATTCAGACCAAGGCCGAACCGGTGGTCAAAGCCATCAAGGAAAAGGTTGAACATCTTTTCAGGGTCTATCCCAACGGGGGTGCCCAGAGTCGTGCGGAAAAGATGGACGTGGTGCCGCATATCAAATCTCAGGCGACTGCAACCGGTTCTGCGCCACTGGCCGCAGCCCGGAAACAGGCTGCATCGGTTGACATGTATGCCTGATGACGAATACTGCAACGACGGGTGTACTCTGTTTTCTTGAGCCGGCGTTGGGTATTGGACGAAAAAAAGCCGGAACCTCCTGGGTTCCGGCTTTTTTTATTGATAGTGCCGGATGCAGACTTGAAGCGGCCTCCTGCCCCCAGTCTCTCCAGCCTTGGTCAGGCAACCCAATGGCGTTTGGTTGCAGATCCAGCCGGTGAGACAGATTTTTCTTGAGCGGATTGGGTTGCCGAAGGGGCAATCGGTTTTGGATCGAATTTCAGGCAGGCCAAACCGGATGCGGATCGGACCTCATGCGAGGGAAGCGTTCGGCTTTTGAAACCCATGACAACACATCCCCTCGGATGATCGGCATCCCAGGTGACACGGAAATGTTTGCAGGCCAGACAATCGGCGGTTTGACCTTCGGGGATGGGGGAAATGTTTTTGGACATGGCCATCGGCCTCTTGCATCTTTTTTGGTTCAGGATGCATGAATTGGATGTCGCTTGGTGATATTCCAAGCAATTAATGAGCCAGTTTCACCACCAATGCTTGGGATAGCGACGACTGGCGGGAATATTGTTGACCAGAAGAGCAACCAGCAGCATCAGCAACGCCCCCAGACCAGCCGGGATCAAGGCATAAAGATACCCCTGAGCGTGGATTTGTTCGGAGCCGATGACGGCAATCAAAGCCGTGGCACCTCCCGGGGGGTGCAGGGTGCGGGTCAGTTGCATGGCCACAATGGCCAGGGAGACTGCCAATGCTCCGGCCAACCAGGGTGTGTAACCAAAATATTGATAGACAAACACGCCGATAATCCCGGAAATGACGTGCCCCCCCAAAAGATTGCGGGGTTGGGCCAGGGGCGAGTCAATTGCACTGTATATAAGGACCGCCGACGCACCAAAAGATCCGACAATCAGAATCAGATCATGTGGAGAAAACAGATTCTGGTGCAAATAGCCGACCAGGGAAATGCCCAGAAACGAACCCAACCACGACCAAAACATTTCCTTAGGGGGAACCGGATTGGTTGAAGTACCCGAACCCAGCATTTTTTGGAAATATTTATTCATGAAACGCATGCCGTCATCTCCTGAAAAACATGACTTTATCCCGTCCGACAGGAAATGACGGTATGGCTCAGGCGCGAATATTGACCAGGCGGGGTTGTTTGTCTGCGGAGGAGTCCTCACCATGGGTCCGGGGTGTGTTCTTGCGGTACTGGCGTAAAGCCGCCGGTACATTCCTGGCTCCCGGGTTGCTGGCAAGAGAGGAAGATACCTGGATGGAGACCGCCACTTCCTCGGCGGGTAAGTCGAGGTTTTGGTCCTGCGCAGGGGATTGCCGGGCCGTGCTGCGTTGTTGCTGTCGGGGGGAATCCTCGGCGTCTTGACGACGGGACCTCCGGTGCCAGACAACAGCCTCTTTCTGATTGGGCTGGTAGGCCTGGGCCGAGGCTGATTCCGGTACATAACGCGGGTTCAACTGCTCCGCATTGTTGGTGCGGACCTGCTGCACCGCCACTTGCAGATTGGTCTGTTCCTGCAAGGGGAGATTAGGCCCTTGAACATGGGTGCTGGGAATGGCATTCAACATGGAGGATACCTCGGGCGATCTCTACCCCTTCCTTGCTGTTTGATCGCACCAACGAAAATTGCAACGACCACCAAACATGCTCGCAGCCTGCCTGACAGGCTAGACCAGAGATAATGGGTATGTCAATAAAAAATATGGCAAAAAAACATCCAAGTTTCCTCGTTCCTGACCAATAAGATCAGGTGGTGGATTTGGGATGCGTGGGACGCATGACACCGGCATCGGCATTTGATAGGATGGGCCGGTGTGATGTCTGTTGTCGCACGGAGGAGTCCTTTTTGCTCGGCCAGATTGGAAACACGCGACTTGGATAAGAAGAACGCAAATATTTGTTGGCACTGTCTGGTCGCCGAAACACTCAAAACGCTGCTGGAACCCGTCGGCATCGAGGTGCGTTCGGAAGTCCAGGTCGTTTCTGCTCCACCCAAGGCGGACCTGATTTTGATTCAACGAAAAGAAGGTGGCCAAACGGCTGAACAACGCCTTCTCCTGGCGGACGGTCTGCGAGACCTGGACGCAGACCACATTCTGGCCGAATTGAAGATTACTGAAAGCCTGAACGAAGATACTCTGTCCCAGCTTGCTGTCTACGACTACCTGTATCTGGGCACGGCAAAATTGCAACGGCATCAACTACGCAGCGTCCTCATCAGTTCCATGACACCTCGGAAGGAATTTTTGCAAAAGTTCGCTTTTGAACCCGAAAAAAAAAGCCTTTGAAACAATCAAGCACGCTGGATTGTTCAAGCTCTCCGTGGCATTTGGTCGGATCATCTTCGGTTTATGGAGATTGCAGATGAAAGATTCATTGATCAGCCCGGCAATGGAAACAATCACGCCAGAGTACATCTCGCAACTCGGGCAGGAATGGTTCGATTTCATCTTGAACGCAACACCCGACGAGAAACTTTTTTCCTTGCCAATAATCGAGCATCGCCTGATGCAGGAACATCGAGCCGGGCTTCAAGCCGGACACCAGGATGGTGAGCGGGACGGTGAGGCTAAAGTACTGACTCGCCAGTTGCAGCGTCGCTTTGGCAATCTGCCTGCCTGGGTCCAGGAAAAAATCGCCGCAGCTGAACCGTCATCCCTGGAAAATTGGAGTCTTCGGTTTGTGGATGCCCAATCACTGGATGAGGTATTCTCAGAAAACAACAAGGATGTCATCTGATGAATCGTGTGCCGATGTCATCCACCCGCAGGCCGGAAACCTGCAATACGTCCGACTCTTGGGATCTTTTTGCAAACTGCGCAAAAAAAAAAAAATCCTGGGAAAAGAGGGGCGTAAGAAAAAGCCCGTGGCATGGGGAAACGGAAAGAGTAAAATGGGTCGTGCAATAATCCAGGCATCTTTGCTGTTCGAGCAGGTTTCCGACGCGGGTAAGGGAGAAGGGGATTGGTGACGGGTCGGCCCAAGGTTCATGAAGGACATCACAACACACTGCTGCTCGTGGTGGCGCTGGTGATGATCCTCATGACCCTGATATTGGCGACACAGCCCTTGTTTCTGCGGCAAATTCTCTCTCTGGGACGGGAAAATGCCGGTTTTGTCAATGCCAACATTCAAGTCGCCACGGAAGTGATCGAAATGGTCCTCGTGGGCTACCTGGGCTATCTGTCGGACCGGTTTGGCCGGGTTCCCATCCTGTTTTACGGCTTTTTGCTGTCCGGGGCCATGGCCCTGCTGATCCCGTTTTGCGGCAGTATCGCCCTGTTCCTGGGTGTGGAGGCCCTGGCCGTCTACTATCTGGCCCGGGTCCTGATGTCCCTGGGAACGACGGCCGTCTGGCCCCAGCTCGCCACCATGACGGGAGACTACAGCACACCCGACAATCGGACCCGGGTGCTGACCAGGGCCGGCTTCATGACCGCCTTTGGCGCAACCCTGGTCTACGCCATTCTGATGCAACTGACCCAATATGTCGGCGTCCAGACCATCATGCTGTTTGCGGCCCTGGTGGCCCTGGCCGGGGCCTGGCTGGTCCACCATTTTCTCATCGAAACCGCACCCCGCCTCCAGGACCCCCGCTTTCCCTTTCAGCGCCTGTTGACATTACTCAAGCAAAGCAAAGAGCTGCGTCTCAGTTTCCTGGCCGCCTTCTCCTCCCGCAACGACATGGTGATCATCGGCCTGTTTCTCATGACGTGGTTCATCTATTTCAGTGACATGCTGCCGGATGTCAGCAGCAACCAGGCCGCCGGGCGGGCCGGATTCGTCATTGGCTTCATCGGTCTCGTGGTCCTGGTCTCCATCCCCGTCTGGGGTCACATTACCGAACGCTACGGCCCGATCCGCTCCGTCCTGATGGGACTGCTCCTGTCGGGAGTGGGCTTTTTGACCTTCGGCCTGATCATCAACCCCTTGAGCTGGTGGTCCCTGGTCCCGGCCCTGCTGGTCGGTCTGGGTCAGGCCGGCTGCATCCTGGCCCCACAAATCCTGGTGATGGATCATGCCGAAGAAGAGATCAGCGGCTCGGTGATGGGGGCCTTCAATACCGCCGGCTGTATCGGCATCGTTTTTTTTCTGCAGGTCGGCGGCATTCTGTTCGACTGGGTCGGCCCTACCGCCCCCTTCCTGTTCACCGGATTGTCCAACCTGCTCATCACTTTATACGGAGCGGCAAATTTTTTGCATACCGGAATCGCCACCTCCGACCAACTGGAGTGAACCGTCCCGGTCGCAGCCGCATCCGCCAGGCCGCCGCCGCAGGAGATGTCGGGGGTGCGCAAAACTCCTGGAGATTTCCAACACATGTGGATAGACTTCCAGGAGATGGTGTGTTTCGGGTTGTCTGGCCAGTTCCATGAACAAAGCCTGGAATCCGGCGGCAGCACGACTCGGGTGAATTGTTGGCGCTTATTTTCAATGGGAAAAATCGGATCATGCCGAGCATCATAATCGGATTGGTGGCCATCTCGCTTGGCCTGTGGGGGTTGTCTGCCTGGTGGTGGTCCATGGTCGAATTTTTGCGGGGCGTGGTGCCGCTCTTCCTGGTCATGTTCGGCTTCATTGCCCTGGGAGCCGGTGTGACCCGCATGCGGGAGGTCAGTTCACATCCTGCCCGGGAGAAGGATGCAGATACGGAAGAGCTGCGTGACCCCCCGTCATCATCCAAGCCGATGAGTGGACTGGAATGACACCAGAGCAGGATCCGAATTGCGGACGTGGCTTCCTGAAGTATCTTTTTCTCGTGGGAGGAGCGTCCATCATTCTTTTGGCCGCAACCTTCTGGTGGGGCCGGTTCACCCCGGGCGATGCCAGAGCGGCCCGTCAAAAGTTTGCCGCTGAACGGAATGCCGCACTCCCGGGACAGGGTGGCCGCCTCGCCCCCGGTGGACAGACCGGGCCGGTCGCCGTGCCCGTTGCCGCCACGGTCCCCCTGGACACACCAGGCACCCAACTTGACCCGTTGCCGAATGGTTCCACCGGAACCCCGACCCGCTTTGCAGCCGTGTCGCGACTCCTGCTGCCCAGTGTGGTCAATGTCAGTGCCACCAATGTCCGGGGAGCAGAGATCAATCCCGCACCCGCCAATGGCACCCGGGACACCCCTCCGCCCGGTCCCGGCGGCACCAGCCCCGCTCCCACCCCTCCCCAATCGCCGGCCCTGCAATATGCCGATCCTTTCAGCGGCGTCACGACCGAAAGTATCGGCTCCGGCGTCGTGGTCACGGCGGATGGTTATATTCTCTCCAATTATCATGTCGTTGAAAAATCGAAACATGTCTTCGTCACCGTGTTCAACGCCCAGGGCAGCAGCCAGGTCGTGCCCGCCGAAATCGTCACCCTGGATGCCCGCCGTGACCTCTCCCTGCTCAAGGTCGATATCGAGACGCCCCTGCAACCGGCGGCGTTCGGTGACAGTTCGCGCATCAATGTGGGTGATCCGGTCATTGCCATCGGCAGCCCGTTTGGTCTCGACCAGACCGTGAGCCAGGGCATCATCTCCGGCAAGCGCAAGGCGATCAACATCGGGGGCGTCATGCATCGGGGACTGATCCAGACCGATGCCGCCATCAATCGCGGCAACTCGGGCGGCCCCCTGGTCGATGGCACCGGGTATGTCATCGGCATCAATACGGCCATTTACACCACGACCAACGCCTTTGCCGGTGTCGGCTTTGCCGTCCCCTCGAACACGGCCCGGGAGTTTCTGGAAGAGACGCTGCAACTGCCAACCATCACCCCCAATCTTGGCAGATTCATCGGCCTGGGTGGTGGCACACATGTGGCCGCCCGACCACCCCCCCCCATCCTGGCCAATGCCGCCCCCCCCCATGAGGATCGGGGGCCTTGCGCCAATTGCCATCAAATATTGCCAGCACCTCCTGGTGCCCTGCCGGCGGCCTTCAACCAGCCTGGCCCCCCGGGTGCGGATGGCGGCTGGCACCGCAACCGGGCCGATGCCTGGTACATGTTCGATCCGAGTGGGGCCGTTGGCCTGAATCCCGCCATGGTCAATTCCGCCGGTGCGCAAAATGGCATGAAAATGGCATCACCCCCTGCCAGTGCCGTAGCTCCCGGTACAGGCACGTCAGCACCCCCAGAGGATGAAGCACTTGCCGGTCAGCAGATCAATACCCTGTTCGGCATGACCGTCACCCTCCTGGATGCCCAGAAGGCCGGCCAACAAAACATTTCGCTGCCCAAGGGAGCCATGATCGAGACCGTATCGCCCGGCTCGCTGGCTGCGCAGGCCGGCCTGCAACCGGGGGATGTCATTCACAAGGTGGAAGGTCGGTGGGTGGAAAATCTGAGTGTGCTGGCAAAAAGATTACTGAATTCCAATCCGGGTGATGAGGTGCGCCTCGCGGTCGCCAATGGCGGACAACGACGCCCCGTCTACATGCGGATTCCACCGCGTGACACCATGATCAATCTGGGCAACCAGGCCCAGGCCCAGGCCCAGGCCCAGGCTGTGGCCCTGACCGGTTTGACGGCACCCGTCGGACCCGGGCAATGGGGCCAGGCAACCCAGCCCATGCAGGCCCAACCCATGCTGGATATAACCCCGGTGCTGACGCCAGGCAATGGTCCCGCAGCACCGGGAAACAAACCAGCCCGGACCCCGGCCAAGCCCCCCGTTCCGGCGGAATTCGAATGGATGGGCATGGAAATGGCCCCCACCAAACCGGGGGTACAAGGGGCACGCGGCGGGTCCATCAGCGAAGTGACGGCTGGTTCGCCGGCAGCACGTGCGGGACTGCACGTGGGCGATGTCATCCTCGCCATCAACGGAATCCCTGTTCCCGACGGTGCCGCACTGGATCAGGCCATCAAAGCGGCAGCCGGACGACAGTGGACCCTGCTTGAAGTGGAACGAAATGGAACAAGGATGTTTTCCAAGATTCAATAAAGTTCCGGAAACATCCGGTGCCTGCATGCCGAATCCCCCTGGCGGAAGAGGGGGACTTGGCATGGCCGGAACAGGAAACCGGCGGCGGGCGTGACAGACGCGAAAAATTACGGTCAAATCAGTCAACGGATTCTGGTAAAGTGAATCCATCGCCGGAATCGGTATCCAGAAGCTCCAAAGATGCGGTGCAATCGGTTCAGCCATGTCGGAAAATGTCACCAGAATGGATAAAGAGCGCTCCCGTTCAGCCCGTTTGCGTGGCATCGCGGCCTTTCGTTCCGCAGCCAAGGAGTTGGCCGAGTTGACCCGTCAACGCCGGGAAGGAATGCAGAAAGCCACCGAGGTCGCGGTTGCAGCGGCCTTGCATGTTTCGCCTGTTCCGTCTATCGTCGCATCCGTTTCAACCCCCGAATTGGCCATGCCGGCGGTAACATCCTTTGCTGACCCAGGCCAGGTGCCACCCCCAACCAGGGAGCATGATGGCCGGCCAGCAGTCAAGGCAACTTCCATGGTACCTGCGGTCATGATGACATCCACAATACCGGAAGGAAGCACAGGAATGGCATCCGAGAGGCGGGACGCTCCTCAACCGGAACGAGGCTCAATTCCGGCGTCCGCCAGGCAAGAAACCTTCCAACCGGAAATAAGCCCAACCCCGATGTCTGCCAGGCAAGAGACCCCCCAACCGGAACAAGGCTCGGTCCCGACGTCCGCCAGACAAGAGACACCCCAACCGGAAATAAGCCCAACCCCGACGTCCGCCAGACAAGAGGCCCCACAACCGGAAATAAGCCCAGCCCCGACGTCCGCCAGACAAGAGGCCCCACAACCGGAAATAAGCCCAGCCCCGACGTCCGCCAGACAAGAGGCCCCACAACCGGAAATAAGCCCAACCCCGACGTCCGCCAGACAAGAGGCCCCACAACCGGAAATAAGCCCAGCCCCGACGTCCGCCAGACAAGAGGCCCCACAACCGGAAATAAGCCCAGCCCCGACGTCCGCCAGACAAGAGACACCCCAACCGGAGCAAGGCTCAACCCCGGTGTTCACCAGGCAAGAAATTCCTCAACCGGAAAAAAGCCCGGGAGCGGTGTCTGCAAGGCAAGGTACTTCTCAGAAGGTGGCGGAAATTGATCTGCCCCTTGCGGCCGGTCCTGTTTCCCTGGGAGAGGTGGCCGATATTGTTCTGCCATTGCCCGGGGAAAGGGTTTCTGCACCTTCCCAACCCGACTTGAAACAACCCGTCAAGACATTGACCGAAAAACCGCCCCGCAAGCCAACAGCGGACCCCTCCATCATCGAAGAGGCAACGCACCCTGTCCTGTTGGCCCTGATGGGAAAAAAAACCGGGCGCAACCGGGCAGGCAAGACTTCGACCCCGGTCACCCCCCCCCCGGTCACAGCTCCGAACGACACGGTCGCGACGACCCCTGCCACACTGGCTGAACAGGCCCATCAGGTCGCCAAAAGGGCAGGCGCGGACAAGGAACGCAACCTGCCCGATCCAGCCCGACTGCGACACCAGGCGGAAACCTGGACGACGCACCCCGAAACGGCTGGCTCTTCATGGGCAAAACCGGAGTCGGTCGCCGTCCCCGTCCGGAAAGGGCGCCGTGCCTCCCCTCCTGCCCAAACAGTACCCTGGTCTTCCTCGACATCAGGCATTGTGCTGCTGAGTGAATCGCAGCCACCTGCGTCCAGTGACCGGGGCAAAGAGGCATCGGCAGCAACGCCGCACCCCTCGGACACGACCGATCTCATTTCGAGACGCTCCACCCGGCAAATGATCGGCCTGGATGTCTGGAAAGGCAGCGCCTCGGGCGTGGCCGTCCTCTCCATGCCGGACTCGGCTCTCGCACCAGCCAACACCCAGGCAGCAAAAAACGGTTCCACCCCCTGGGTGGCAGCGGTCGGCGCTGCGGATGCCCAGGTTGGCAAAACCGGCCTGGCTTCCCGGTCGGCGTCAGCCGACACGACGCCTGCCCAGGTTGACAAACCGGGTCCGATCCCCTGGTCGGCAACGCCCTGCCCAATGCCTGCCCAGGTTGACAGGCCAGGCCCGGCTCCCCGGCCAGCGATGGATGCCGGGATTGACAAACCGGGTCCGGCATCCAGGAAAGCGACAGCGGCCAGGATTGACAAACCGGATCCGGCATCCAGGCCAGCAACGGAGGCCAGGATTGACAAACCGGGTCCGACTCCCTGGACAGCAGCAGGTGCCGAAGTGGACAAGCCAGGTCCGGTTCTCTGGTCGGCGACAGCCAGCATGACCGATATCCAGGCTGAAAATCCCGGTTTGGCTCCCTGGTTGGTGTATGCCGGACAGGTGCATGCCGCCCGCCGCAAAAGACGTGTGCCGGCCAGCACGATCGCGGCCATGGTCGGCAGCCGGATTCCCGCCCCGGCAGATGCCAAGCCGCCTCTGGATAAGACCCAGGTTGGGGTGAACGGTGCCATGCCACCGGAAAAGACCCAGGTTCGGGAAACCGGTGCCATGCCCGCCACACTACGGGCGACAACACCCTGGTCAGTCATCGCCGCCTCTCCGACAGGGAGTACATCCCCTGCGACAGCCGGTGTCCCGCAACCTGCACCTGCAAACGATCTTGCGCTCCCGCGCCAGCAAAAAAAAGGGCTGCCAGCCGCTCTCGCCCGGACAACCCCGGAACAGGCACCTGTGACGCCGGTATCCGTGACGTCGGCACCCGAGTTGAACGCCGTGCGCACTGCGTCGGGACCCTGGTGGCCCGGCAAACCGGGACAGAGTGCCGCTCCTTCTTCCGACCAGCAGGTCCCGTTTCAGGCTGCTGCACAAGCAGAACCTGAAGAACAGAACAAGGAGACGGAACCAGCCGTTGAGACAATGACCCTCAACAAGGCAATACCCGTCACCGGCAAAGGCAGGCCTGACTTTGTCGATCTGGTCAATCATCTGCAATGGCACGTTCCCCAACTCTCCCCCGTCGCGGCAGACCCTGTGCCCCCCCCATCCGCCGAGGCGGATGCAGGGTTGTCGGCCTGGGGTGCGCTCGTGGCCCAGTTCGGAACCCGACGTGGTGAAGTCAAGTACGGCTTCTGCCCCCTGCCGGTCGTTGCGGTCGGCGGCGCTTCGGACCCGCTCCCGGAAGCGACAGCCCAGGAAGAGGAACCGGTGCCCCCTGCGGGCATTCCCTGGCGGAAATCCCGCCTGGAACCTGCCGGACTGGTCAGCCAGGCGACCACGGATGCGGTACAACCGACAATCCGGGAATTGGTCGATACCCGGGATGGCCACCCCGCCGGCCCGAAGAAAGACTCACCGGCAAAAGAGACCCAACAAAACGCCCTGCCGGAAGAGACCAAAACAGGCACCCCGGCAGAAAATGTGCAGAAGGATTCCACGCCGGAAGCAGCGCAGAAGGATTCCACGCCGGAAGCGGCCAGGAATCATGACACGGCCCATGAAACCGGGAAAAACGTCCCGGCACAAGAGGCCATGCAGGATTCCACACCAAAGGCGTCCCACAATGAGTCTGGATCATCCGCACAGCCGGAATCCCCCGAGACCCCGTTGACGGCCTCCTATCATAAACGGAGTACGACGCCCCGGATTCCCAACTCGGTCCGGGAACTGGGCGGCTTTGTCGGCCACCACCCCCTTGGCCAATCGATCTGGGGCCTGGTTTCTAAAAAAACTTTCTGGAAACATCGTTTTGCAGAGACAGCAGTGCAGGAGATCAAACGCCGGGAAAACTCCTTCAAGGGACCGAAGGTTCCCTTTTTCACCCATGGCTGGCCCACCATCTACTCGACCGATGTTCTCTCCGGGCCGTTCGGCGTTCTCTGGAACGAACACGCCGCGCCAGGAGTCTCCGCCATGACCATTGGACTGCCCGCCACCGGGCAGTTCATGCCGGCAAAAAAAACGGAACATCATCCCCTTGCCATGCCGAAGTTTCACGTGGAAGGCATTCTGGATATTCTGGGACAACCCGTATTCCAATCCCAATCCTGGACCTCGGGGCGGCGTACTTCTCCAGGTCGGTTCATCGCCTATCCACCCCCCGTTCCCGGCAGAAGAACCAAGGCAAGAAGTGACTGGTGGAAAACAATCAGCCAGGGAGATTCACACAGGAGTTTTTTTCAAAACGCCCACTCCCCGGCACCCGCGTCAACCACCCCTGAAATGGCCACTGCGGACAACACGACTGAAAAGGAAAAAATCGCCGCTTCCGACCGTGCGTGGCAGCAATTGGCAGGACCAGCGGAAATTCAGAATCTGAAAGAGTTTTTCGCCGGCTTGCGCACCACCACACAAAAGCCGTTCGAGAATGATTTTTTGTCAGCGACAAAGCTTGATTTGAAAATGGAATCGACGCATAGTACGCCCTCAGGATACGGGAAGGATGTCGTTGACGATAGAAATCTGCCTTCTTCCCCGGTCCCTGTGATTCAATTTATCGAGGACAGACTTGTGCCGGTAATAACTTTGGAACCAGAGAGTGGTGCCCAGGTGGAGCGTACCCCGGAAAAAATCGGATCTGCGCCCGACAGCAGCACAAGAACGGTCGAAAAATCCCGACCGCAGGCAGCCGTGGATCCTGTGCCCATGCCGACAGATCCGGTCGCCCCGGTCGTCGTGATTCCGGTCGCTTCGGTACCGGTCGCCCCTGCCGCATCGGTCGCTGCGGCTCCGGTCGCTCCTGCCGCACAAGTCGTCATGGTTCCGGTCGCTCCTGTCGCACCGGACACCGTGGTTTCTGCCGTACCGGTTGTCATGGCTCCGGTCA
This sequence comes from Magnetococcales bacterium, assembly GCA_015228935.1. Classification (NCBI taxonomy): domain Bacteria; kingdom Pseudomonadati; phylum Pseudomonadota; class Magnetococcia; order Magnetococcales; species Magnetococcales bacterium. Next base: position 37,496 of record JADGCO010000025.1, read on the forward strand.
CCTCTGCCGCACCAATCGCCATAGTCCCCGCCACCATGACATCCCCGGCTCCGGTGCCCAGTATGGACGAAATCGTGCATGACAAAGCCGGGGCACAAGCCAAGGCAGAACCTTTTGCCACGGTCAAACAGGTACCTATCGGTGATGACGTGAACAACATGTCAGAAATACAGGCTGGAACAACCCGCCCCGTCGAACCAGTATCCATCAGGCAGGAATCAGCCAACGCCCTGGATCTGGATGAAATGGAAACCGTACAAGCCCCTGCCGTTAGAACAACACCGCAATCCAACAGGCAGGAATCAACCAGCAGTCTGGATCTGGATGAAATGGGAACCGTACAAGCCCCTGCCGCCAAGGCGGTACCGCCCAAAGCTGCCCGGCAGCAAACCGCCCGGAAGCCGTCTGATGCCATCCCGGTCGAAGACCTGGCCACCGGGTTTGCCAACCTCATGGGAGATGGCGTGGAAGGTGTCGTCAAAGGGGCGTCGTGGCTGGTGGGAAAAGTGCAGAAAGTCAGGTCTGGTGAGAAAGTCAGGTCTGGTGTGGGAAAAACTCATTGATCTCAAAGTTCCCGGCCAACAGGGAGTGTCCAACCTCCAGGAACGACAACAAACCCTGTTGACAAAGCAGAATACGCCGTGTGCGAACGGATATGTTTGATGTCTGGGAAAAGTCTGGTGACGAGGAGAGGCTATGCAAGCCCAGAAAAACAGTGACAAACAGCTTTTTGTAGGCATTGACCTGGGAACGTCCAGAACGTCCGTCATGTCCCGCCGTGGAGTCAAGACCATGGTGCGCTCGGTCGTGGGCTATCCCAAAGACATCATCGGGGTCAAGATTCTGAACAGTACGGTCGTGATCGGTCAGGAAGCCCTGGACAATCACCCCTACCTCAGCCTGCACTTTCCGCTGGCCGACGGGGTGCTGAAAGAAACCTCGGAAAAAGATGAACAGGCCGCACGCGAACTGCTGCGCCACGTCGTCAACTGCGCCGAACCCCAGGCCGACGAACGGGTCTTCGGCGTCCTCGGCGTGCCGGCCCGGGCCTCCCTGTTCAACAAGAGCCAGTTGTTGAAAATCACCGAAGAGACCATGGCCATGGCCATGGTGGTCTCCGAACCGTTCATGGTCGCCTACGGCCTGGACAAGCTCAACAACTCCCTGATCATCGACATCGGGGCCGGCACCACCGACATCTGCGCCATGAAAGGCACCGTCCCCAGCCACAGCGACCAAGTGACCCTGCTCAAGGGCGGCAATTATGTGGACGAAGTCTTCTCCCACGCGGTGGCCGAATCCTACCCCGATGTGCAGATGACCCGCTTCCTGGCCCAGAAAATCAAGGACAAATACGGCTTCGTCGGCGAACCGACCCAGGAAGTCGTCGTCTCCCTGCGCAGCAACGGCAAACCCCTGCTGCACGATGTGACCCGCGAGTTGCGCTTCGCCTGCGAAACCATCATTCCGGATATCCTGGAAAGCCTGGAAACCCTGGTGGCCGGCTTCGACCCGGAAGATCAGGCCGAAGCCCTGAACAACATCATCCTGGCCGGCGGCGGCTGCAACATGATCGGCCTCGATGTCGCCCTGGCCGAAGGGTTGAAGGATTATGGCAAGGTCCACGTCACCCGGGTGGCCGACCCGGATTTCGCCGGTGCCGCCGGTGCCCTGAAACTGGCCACCGAACTGCCCACCGAATACTGGAATCAGGTGGGTGACGTGATCGGCGGTTGATGACGCCCCGAGAACAAACCGGACAGAGTCACTGGAAATGTCCATGCAACATGCACCACGGCCTGAAGGCATTGTTTCGCATATCATGGCAGGCATGAGTTACCTGGGAATCCTGGCCCTGATACCGGTGGTCGTGGGCAGAAGAGATCCATTCGTCATCTTCCATGCCCGCCAGGGTATCGTGCTGTGGATCCTGGAAGTGCTGGCCGTCTACAGTCTGGCCCTGCCCGTCATCGGCAAGCTGATGTTCCAGTTTGTCAGCGTGCTGTGCTTTGTCATCTCGGTCTTTGGCCTGTTGATGGTTTTTTTGGGAAAAACGTGGCGGATACCAGGTATTGGAGCGGTTGCTGATCACCTGTAGGGAATCAATTCCCGGTCCGGTGACGGTCATGAATGGAGGTTTTTTGTGTTCAGGATGATCCTGACTCTGCTCGTGACCTTGTTTCTGCTGATCTTTTCATCGCAAAACATGCATGAAGTCACAGTGCGGTTTGTGTTTGGGGAACCGGTGGAGATGCCCCTGATCGTGGCCATCGCCGGAGCGTTCATTCTGGGTTTTGCCGTGGCGGTCTTCACCTTCCTGGTACGCACGGGTACCCGAGGCAAAGGTGATGACGGATCTTTCTAGGAGTCAATCATGCCGACTGAAATGGTGATACTGAAACTTGAAGGGACCGTACAGGCTTCCCAGGTGGCCGGACTGGCAGGACAGACCTTCACCGTCGGGAAGGTGACCTCGACCGGAACCGGAATCCATAAATGGTTGTTCCTCAACCCCGTGCCAGGCAGCGACAGCACGGCCGTCGCCCTGAAAATCGAGGGCACCCAGCAAATCGCCAAAATTTCCGCCTTGAGTGGCAAGACGGTCGTGGTCGGCAAGTCGCCAGTCGTGATCGGTGGCCTGCACAATCTGCTGGTCCTCCATCCAGCCGGAGCCGCCGCCACCCCCGCCGTGGCCGCCACCATGCCTGCCGCCAAAGTCGCCGCCAATTCCCAGATGGTCATGCTGAAACTCGATGGCACGGCCCAGGCCGGACAAATCCCCATACTCACCGGCAAGACCTTCACCGTGGTGGATCCCCCCATCATGGGTGCCCAGGCCCAAAAATGGCTGTTCTTGAAACCAACTGCGGCCTCCGGTCTGGCCGACCAGGGACTGATCGCCCTCAAGGTACAGCATGGGGGAACCACAACCATGCCGCATCTCGTCGGCAAAACCGTCCTGCTGGGTAAATCGCCCATGATCGCCGGCGGTGCGGGCAAGTGGATCATGCTCTCCCCGGTCGCCACGGGAGGAACCGCATCCGGTGTCACCCCCCTGACCGTGGCCCATACCCAACCCGCTCTCGGCCCCGCCCAATCCACCCCCGTCATGCAAACCGTGGCCGCCACCAAAACCACGACCACCCTGTCACCCGTGGATGTGGCCGCCAATTCGACCGCTGCCACCTCGGCCACTGCCGTCGCCGCCAAAAGTGCCGGTGCCACGGCCATTGCCGTGGGCAGCACCAGCCTGGGCCTGAGCCTGGCCGCCTGGGGAGCCGCCCTCCTGATCACCGCCGCCGTGGGCGTGGGGGTCTACAATTACATGTCCAGAAAAAAAGCCCTTGCACAACAGCAGGATCAGGATATGGAAGAGGCCCTTGCAGAAGATGCCACGGCTGAACTGAGCCTGGAAGGTGCTTGATTGCGGTATGCAAACAGCAACAGGAACAGGATCGCGAAAAAGACACGGCTGAACTGAGTCCGGAAGGTGCTTGATTGCGGTATTCAAAATGCGTCGTCTGCAATGAAATGGTTGGCTGGGCCGGATTGCTCGTCAATCTGGTCCTGTCGGTCTTGAAGCTGTTCATCGGCGTCTTGTCGGGTTCCCACGCCCTGGTAGCAGGGTCGCTCTACTCCGGCAAGGACGTGGTGACCTCCGTTTTGATCATCGTCGGCCTGAAGGTTTCCAAAAAACCTCTCGACGAAAAGCACCCGTTCGGCCACGGCAAGGTGGAGTTTCTGTTTTCCCTCGCCGTCGGCATGGTGATGATCCTGACAACCGCCTGGCTCCTGTTCAACGTGGCCACGGTCCTGCTGGAAGGGGATCACCGTCCCCCCCATCTGATCGCCCTGTGGGTGGCTGTCCTGTCAATCCTGGTCAACCTGTTTTTTCTCGGCTACTCCCGGTGCGTGGCCTTTGAAATCAACAGTCCCATCGTGCGAACTTTGAGCAAACACCACCACTCCGATATCGTCTCCTCCGGGGCCATCGCCTTCGGCATCATCGGCTCCCATTATCTGGGGTTGCCCTGGCTGGACAGTCTGGTGGCCGTGGGCGAAGCGGTGGACCTCCTGAAACTGGGCGGCGAGGTATTCTGGGACGCCTACCAGGGTTTGATGGATATTGCCGGACCGAAAAATGTGGAAGATGACATTCGCCGCCGGGCCAACAGCATCAAGGGGGTCGTCCTGGTCCAGACCCTGCGCAGCCGGCGCGTGGGCCAGGAACTCTACGTGTCGATGGTGATCGGCGTGGACCCGGAAATGGAAATCGGCCAGGCCAAACAGGTGGCCAAACGGGTGGAAGAGGAAATCACCGAGTCCATCCCCCATTTGGGCGACATCAATGTCCATTTCAGTTCGCCGCCCGGTTCCGTACCCGAATTCAGGGAAATCAAAAAAGAGATGGATCATCTGGCCACCCTGGTCAAGACCGGGGTGATCCAGGATCTTCCCGCCGAACCGTGATCTAAAGGCAGGTGGCCACCCGCAATCATGAGCCGCGACAAGCAAGACAAACGCACCCCACCCTTCTGCCGCCAGGGATGGAAACTCCCCCTGGTGGTTTTGACGGTCTCCTGCATGGGCACCTTTGCCTGGGCCTTGCACCTGGTCTGGGAACATCGGAGTGACCTGGGCGGCGTCAATTATATCTATGCCTTGCAGGATCAGATCGGGCTGCCCAAGCCGGCCCTGCCCGCCACACCAGGCGGCAAGGGACCCCCGGCAGCCGTCCAGGGTGTGATCCCCCCGCCGGTCGTGGGTCCGGCAGGCACCCCTGCCCCCAACCTGAATCCGGCCCCAACCACGGGCAACCGGGCTGGACTCTCCCCGGGCATGAATCCTCTCCCGGCCCCGGGCAACCAGGGTGTCGCCGCCCCGGGAGTCCAGGCAGGCGCACGCACCATGCCAGGACAACCGGGCACCATCGGTATGACCCAGCCCGTGGCAGCCACCAATCCCCAGGCAGCGATACGCACCGCCCTGGTCAGTATTGCCGGCTATCGGGATACAGGTGACAAGGCACCGGGTGAGCTGGTCGGATCGGGGGTCCTGATTGGTGGTGAAGGCTACGTGGCCACGGCTGCCCACCTGATCGAAGGGTGGAAGCAGTTGCGGGTCCTGGTCGCCACCCCCACCGGACCCAGGGAATATCCCGCCCGCCCCATGAAAATCGTCGCCGAACACAATCTGGCCGTCGTCAAGCTCTCGTCCACGGAACTGTTTCCCTATCTGCCACCGGTCGATTTCAGCATGGTCCCCCCCGGCACCCGGGTCGTCGCCTGGGGCAACGACCGGGCCGGCAGCGTGATCGCCCAGAGTGGCCTGGTGGCCGGGACTCCGACCACCGTCACCATCGGCAAACGCACCTATGCCGGTCTGATCCCCACCGACGGCCTGCTCTACCACTGGGCACAGAGCGGCGGTCCCCTGCTCGACGAGCAGTTTCGCCTGGTCGGCATCGACATGATCTTCAAGGATGGCAACGATAACATTCGCGGCTTTTTTGTGCCGGCAGCCCTGCTGCGGGCGCATTTTCGCGATGTGCTTTCCTTCCCGACCACCTCGGGCGGCACAACCGGCAACAACGGCAGCGTCACGCCCGGAGGCAATCCGTCCCTGAACACCTGGAATGGCGGCTCACCCCAGCCAGGCACCGGTTTCCCGCCCCCGGCCATGCAGACCGTGGCCGCTGTCGTTCCGGCTCCGGCACCGGCTGCCCCTGCCCCTCCCTCCCTTGCCCCACGGCGTCCCGCCGACAAATGGTGGGATCAGGCCAGGAACAACATCCAGCAGGCCTTTTATCTGCGCATTCCGGAATCCCCCTTTGACATATCATGGATGGCGAGCGGCGATGCCGGGCATGTCCGCGCCAACCAGATTTTCGGCTATCCGGTCTCCATCTTTCTGGGCATGCTGCTGCTGGGTTTCATCTCCGGCGTCAGCGGCGGGATGATGACCATGGGGGGCGGCATCATCAAGGTGACGGGCTTGATGGCCATTTTCGGCTACGGCATCGTCCTGGTCCGCCCGGTCGCCTACATCACGAACATATTCATGTACGGTGCGGCGGCCCTGCGCTATAAAAAAGCCAATCTGGTGGATTGGGCCAGTGTGCGCCCCATGATTCCCTGGGCCATGGCGGGCATGGTGGGCGGCTATTATGTCGGTATCCTGCTCGATGTCGCAATCATCCGCATCCTGCTCGGCCTGTTCGCCCTGAGCGTCGGGGCCAAAATGCTGCGGGAAATCTGGGAACGGCGGCAAAGACGTGACAACACGGATGCAGACTCCGCCACCCGGCAGCGCATGGATCCAGATCTGGCAGAAAGAGGTACGGGACCGACAGCCTGGAACGCCCACGAAGGCTTCGGTGCGGGCATCCTGGGGTTTCCCATGGGGGTGGTGAGCGGCATTCTGGGCATTACGGGGGGGGTGGTCGAGGTTCCTTTGCAACGCTATGTGAACAAGGTTACCCTGAGAGTGGCCATTGCCAACAGCGCCATTCTGGTTTTTTTCGCGTCTCTGGTCGGTTCGGTGGTGGCCATGACCCATGGTGGCTGGACCGGCGCGTTTGAAATGAGTACCCCCCTGGTGATGGCCATGATCCTCCTCCCCGGTGCCTATCTGGGCGGCATGCTGGGTTCCTGGCTGACCACGGTGGTCCATATGGATATTCTACGCTGGATCTATGCCGTGTTCATGTTTGTCATTGCCGGCAGAATGTGGACCGAGTGAAACTGACTGGAAACACCATCGTTGCCGTCGGCATGGCCGTGGTCGCCGCCCTCGTCCTGGCCAGTATTTTCGACCTGCCGGGTGCCGACATGAGCGTGACGCCGCATCCCCCGGGAACCCCCAACGCCGAAGTGATTTTCGGGCCGGGAATGGGTGCAGGCATGCACGTCGCCCTGACGACCGCGCCGGGATTTGCCTGGCAGGAACGCCGCAATACGGCCCCCATGCCCCTCCAGCCCGATCAGCAAGGCGGCACGGTGGCCCCGGAGATTCGTCTCTCCGAAGCACACTGGCAGGGACTCGAAGCCCTGCCCCTGAGCGTGGAACTGAAACGCAAACTCAAACTGCCCATGGACCTGGAAGGGCTGCTGGTCGATGAGGTCAGCCTCATCACGGCAGCCGCCGGTTTGCGGGCCGGAGATGTCCTGGTTCAGTTTCACGGTCAACCGGTACACTCCTTGCGAGAGTTGCAGGCGGTGACCCGGCGGTATCAATCTCTCAACCAGGCGACACTGACGGTGTATCGAAAGGGTGCGCTGCTCACCTTCAATGTCAAGGCGGAAGAGAACCTGGGGTTGGCACAGGTCGAAACTGCGCCTATGATTCTGCCGGGTGACATTGCCCCCCACCGGTATCGAGGGGCCTGCACCCAGTGCCATGCCATTGGTACCACCGGACACATTGTTCCGGATCCGGACGGCATTGTCCTGCCGCCGGGACCAATCCTGGCTGGTGTACAATCTCCCCATCGGGATCGGGGAGCCTGTGCGGTTTGCCACCAAATCATCCAACAATAGGCGGGATTGTCATGGGTAGTGGACATACACAGGGGTCGTTCTGGGACGAAATGGGCTTTTTCCTGGATGCCACGCTTCGCTCCCTGCAACGACTCAACAAGGCGGCCATCAACTGGTACGAAGAGGCCTTTGCCATCCAGGATGCGCATCGCGCCCGGTATTTCCGCGAAAAAGGCATCAAATATGCCCGCCAGGGACGGTATGCCCAGGCGGCAAAAATTCTGGCCGATATCCGGGAATTTCTGCCGGAAGATCGCGATCTGCTCTTTCACCTGGCCTTCTGCCATCTGAAACTGGAACATCTGGCCGAAGGCATGGATCTCCTGGAAAAACTCTATGTAGAAGATACCCGGGACAGCAAGGTGTGTTCCATCCTGGGCATGGCCTACATTCAAGCCAGGGAGTATGCCCGGGCCGTGACCGTTCTCACGGATGCCGTGGCCCTGAATCCAGACAATTTCAATCTCAACTATCGCCTGGGCGTGGCCCTGGACAATCTGGAACGCTACCCCGATGCCGTGGAAGCCTTCCAGCTTGCCCTGAAAATCCGCCCCAATGAACCCCGGGTCTACCGGGCCATGGGGTTTGCCCTGGAACAGATGGGGGCGCGGGAACAGGCTGTACAGTTGTTCAAACGGGCGACACAATTGGAAGAGGGTGGGCAGGCGGTCTGATACGCGCACCACACCGCGATTTTCTGACCGACAAGGTGGACGGTGGCGAAGCTTTCCGAAGTGACCATTGACTGGGACGAGTCGCAGCCAACTCCTGGAAAAACCAGGAGCAATCTCTATTTTTTCCCCAATCTGACCCGACGTGACGCCGCTTTGGCCGCACCGGACGGTGTGCCACCTCGCCAACCGTTGGCGCTTTTGGACAAGGACGTTGCCGCTCCCACGCTCGAAGAACGTGTGGCGGCCATCGTGGCCCGCCTGTGGCGAGAAAATCCCTCCGGGTTGCTGCAACCGATGGCAGGTGCCTGGCGGTCGCCGGCTGCCGGAAAAGTGACGGACACCTTTTCTCCGCCCGATGCTGCTGCCAAATGGGCCAAAAGAAAAAAACAGGTTTCCCACCCGGCGGTTCTCGCAGCCATGGCGGCATTCATGAAACAGGCCGTGCAATCCGTCCCGTTGCCCGACCCCTTGCCGGCCACCCGCACGAGGCAACCCGTCCCGAATCTGCCCGAACCCATGGCCGCACCTGCAACCACGGTGGCCGTGCAATCCATCCCGATGGAACCATCCGGACCATTGGCCGAACCCATCGTGGCCACGGTTGCCATGCATCCCATCCCGGTGATGACATCCGGACCGGAAATGGCAACCTTGCTCGTCACGGCATCGGTGCATACGGTCCAGGCAGATGCACCGGAGCCGACGATTGAACCATTCCCGACGCTGATCGTGCCGGACAGGATCCCCCTGGATGAACCAGGGCCGACAGGTGAACCATTTCCGACGCTGTTCAGTCCGGAAAGAATCCAGCCGAACCCGTCAGGGCCGGCGGTTGAATTTTTGCCGACACGGGTCATGCCGGAGAGGATCCCCCTGGATGGACCGGAACCGGTGGTCGCGTCCCAACCCGCCCACACCGTGCCAGACGTGGATCCCATCGTGCAGTCGGAACCGGTGGTCGCGTCCCAACCCACCCACACCGTGCCAGACGTGGATCCCATCGCGCAGTCGGAACCGGTGGTCGCGTCCCAACCCACCCACACCGTGCCAGACGTGGAT
>JADGCO010000026.1:0-27283 GCA_015228935.1 Magnetococcales bacterium
TTAAAGGATTATCTTTCAGAGTCGTCTTGCAGGATTGTTTCGTAGTTTTGTCCACCATGGAACACACCGATGATTGAAATTTGTCCGGTGTCCACGACGAAGGCGATAACAGTGCGTTTTTTGTAGTTGGCAATGCGCAGACCGGGTCGCACGTCATTGCGCGCAACGCCACCATTGTGCCTTGGTGTATTCGGCGGCCAGACGAGCGCGTACCTGGTCGGCAGTAACGGTACGGGAAGGGTCAGACTGCAACGCATCGTAGGCTGGGCCAACTTGATGGTTCAGCCAGCTTTCAACAGCCTGATCACGGGCCAAAAGGGCACGTAACCCGGCGTGGATGACCTCACTTTCGGAAGCGTACTCGCCAGCCCGTACCTTGGCCTGCACTGCTTGAGCTATTTCATCGGGCAAGGTGATACTGAGTTGCTGTGTTGTTTGCATGGTGGCACTCCAGTCTGGAAATAATCCTCATGCCGGTCGGGTTGGTTTTTCATTTGAACCAATGAAGGTCTCTTGAGATCAGCAACTCTGTCATTTTGTCATGGTGTGTATTTTTCATTGCAACGCATTTTGTTTTAAAAAAGTGTCTGTTGGATAATTCTTCAATATCGGGTGAATTTTCATAGGTCAGAAGAATATTTCCACTGGATTTTTCAGAAATATCAAAAAGAAGATCATGATCAATTTCGTAATGTGTATATAATCTCCTGCCAGCACGTTTGCTTTTTTGATTGCCGGCAGTATAGGGTGGATCAATGAAAAAAGCTGCATTCTTGTCATCAATACAATCCTTCATGACAGAAATACCGTCACCGCATATAAACGTAAAACGATTCCGGATTTGCCCTATTGATCTGATCCGGTTGGCAAGTGTTTGTGGATACCAGCGAGATTTCAAACCCTTTCCACTTTCTCCTTTTTTGATCAATCCAGATCCTGGGGCAAGTATGCCACCATGGTATGTCCTGTTTTTTAAAATTGTCTGAAAGGCTTTTTCTCGAATATTACTGGTTTCCGATGCCAAAATTTCCTGTACGCTTGTTTGGGTGAGGTCAAAATTCAGTATACGATCTGCAAGCCATTCTGCTTCACCTCCAAGGATGGTTTGCCAAACTGCTGCAACCTGTTTATCCAATTCTACAAGAATGACATGTTCTGCATGTTTTTCAAAAGCGACTGTCAGTCCAACAATGGCTCCACCAGCAAATGGTTCAATAAATGTAGTTGGTTTTTTTTTTATACTTGCCAGCCATTGCCTGATGCGCGGAATGAGCCATGTTTTTCCGCCAGGATATCTGAATGGACTGCGCTGAGGGACGGAAGCAACATTGACGACGCGATCTGACGTATCAAAATCATCGAAAAGCGTTAATTGATAGCCAAAATTAGAATGTTTCACTAATCAACTCCAAATCAGGTCCATTGTTATCAAATTTTTTATCTACTTTTTCTTGAAGAATATCAACAAAATCATCGATATTTCCGGGTGTAGACTGAGTAATTTTTTCCAGGCTTTCCGTAAATTTTGTATAAACAGTCTTCCAGCGTGTCAGAGCAAGTATATTTTGGGATTCGTCTCGAACCAGATCATACACAAGCCAAGCGATATCAGCATGAGATGGTTCAACCTCCTGCAACGACGGCAGGGTATTAAAAAAACCGCGATTTAATGCAACAGCGGTTTTTTTGTTCCACGATTTAAATATACCGCCTTTAAAAATTAATTGAGGTGCAAGTCTTTTCCGTGACGACGAGAGATAATCCGGTCTGGGGTAATTTTGGCGTGTACTCCAGTCCATATGGATGTAGTTTTCCGGATTGTCCATGTAATATTCAAAAGGGTTACGAACATTTCCGGAAATATAAACCGCCTGTACTTCTAAACCCCCAAAATCAATAACCTTCCCGCGTTCGTTATACGCACACAACACGACATCAATGTTTCCCGCCGAATTTCCAAACCTGTCTTTTAATTTTACTTCCGTCAAGGTTGTCCATTTTAATCCATTGCCGAAGAAAAATGAAGCCGCATCTTCAGCTATCAACCATCGTTCCCGGAAGCGAATCGGACAGGTGATAACAATATCTTCACCATCAAAAATACTACAGACACCAAGTGGATTATTTGCTTTATCTTTTGTGCAGTTTGGCACCCTGTTTCCAAAGCGGCAAAGAGTGTTTTTTCTGTAGCGGTCAGCTTCAGGGTTGATGTTATCAAACGGATATCCAAAAATTTCTGCGAGAGGATTGCGTTTTTTTACCCACATTTGGAATAGCCGCACTCCAGGCAGGTTTCGCAGCCATCCAGGCGGACGACGGAAAACTGGTTGCATTTGGGACACTGGGTATTGCTGGAGATGCCTTCGGCCTTGGCCAGGCGGCGTTTGGCGAGCAGATCCGGGGAGAGATCCGGCAGGCGGATCAGGCCGATGTCGATGAGATGTTTTTCGATACATTCGCCGATTTCGGCGACCAGACTGGGCATGTATTTGCCACCGGGCTTGAAATAGCCGCCCCGGGGATCGAAAACCGACCGCAGCTCTTCGACCAGGAAGGTGACGCTCCCTGCATGCCGGAAGACCGCTGAAATGACCCGGGTCAGGGCAACGATCCAGGCGAAATTTTCCATGTTCTTGGAATTAATGAAAATTTCGAAGGGACGGCGATGCTCGTTTTCGGTTCCTTCGGCGACGATGATGTCGTTGATGGTGATGTAGAGGGCATGCTCGGACATGGGGGTGGTGACTTTGTAGGTGACTCCTTCCAGCTCTTCCGGGCGTTGCAGCAGCGGCAGCAGTTGAATCACCTTGTCGGAACCGCTCCGGGGGGGGGCACGGTGATCATCCGTCCGACCGGATTCCGACTCTTCGGTGGCCACTTCAAAGCCGACTATTTTTTTTTCAATCCGGGTGGTCATCGTGCATCCTCGTCATGGATATGATTCACTACAGGGCAGGCGGGCAGGGACAAAATTTTGCCGCTTCTGCTGACAGGTTTCAGGGAACCACTCCTCAAAGTCGCCCGTAATACCCTTCCTTGAGGGCATCGAACAAATTGGCTGCGGAGTGGATTTCTCCGTCGTATTCGACCTCTTCATTGCCCTTCAGCTCCAACTGGGAACCATCTTCCAGGGTGAACCGGTAGGTGGTGCGTGCCAGATCCTCTTCCTTGACCATGACTCCCTGAAAGGCCTCTGGATTGAACCGGAAGGTGGTACACCCTTTCAGGCCTTTTTCGTAGGCGTAGAGGTAGATTTGCTTGAAATCGTCGAAGGGATAATCCGTGGGCACGCTGATGGTTTTGGAGATGGAGGAGTCGATCCATTTTTGGGCGACAGCCTGGATTTCCACATGTGCCCGTGGGGAAATGCTGCTGCTGTCCACGAAGGTGACAGGCAAACGCCGTGCCGTATCGGTGGCGTAGGGGTCGGCTTCGGGGTTGACCAGGTTGCGATAGGCCAGCAATTCGAAGGAGAGGACATCGATTTTTTCTTTGGTTTTGCGGCCTTCTCGAATGATGTTGCGGCTGTAGCGGTGGGCGAAACTGGGTTCGATGCCATTGGAGACATTGTTGCCCATGGAGAGGGCGATGGTGCCGGTCGGGGCGATGGAGGTGTGGTGGGTGAAGCGGCAGCCATCGCGGGCAATCCGTTCCCGCAAAGGTTCGGGAAATTGTGCCAGATAATGGCTGTAGCGGCCCAGCAGCACCTTGCCGGGGAGCCGGTCGCCGAGGCGATGGCCATCGCGCAGCAGATCCGGGCGGCGGGCCACCATTTGCTGGTCTATGGTGAACAGTTCATCCATGATGGGGGCCACCCCTTTTTCCTGGCCCAGTTCCACCCCCACTTCCCAGCCGACAATGGCCATTTCCCGGGTCACCTGTTCGGTGAACGCCAGGGATTTGGCATCGCCATATTTCATGCCCAGCAGGGTCAGGGCCGACCCCAGGCCGAGAAATCCCATACCGTGGCGGCGTTTGCGGCGGATCTCCTCAGCCTGTTCCAGGAGGGGCAGGCCGTGCAGTTCGACGACATTGTCCATCATGCGGGTAAAAATGCGCACCACCTCCCGATACCGCTCCCAATCGAAGGCGGCCTTGGGGGTGAACGGATTTTTGACGAATTTGGCCAGATTGATCGAGCCCAGCAGGCAGGCCCCAAAGGGGGGCAGGGGTTGTTCGCCGCAGGGATTGGTCGTGCGAATGTTTTCGGCAAACCAGTTGTTGTTCATCTCGTTGACCGTGTCGATCAGGATGAAGCCCGGTTCGGCGAAGTCGTAGTTGGAAGCCGTGATCATGTCCCACAAACGCCGGGCCGGCAGCCGCCGCCAGATGCGACAGGCCACCTCGCCGGCATCGTTGGTCCGGTAGCCGTCGGTACTGGGCCAGGGACGGTAGACGATCTCGACGGTGGGATCGTCCAGTTCGAACCGATTGGCCGGGAAAAGGAGTTCCCAATCCAGATTGGCCTTGACCGCCTCCATGAAAGGCTGGGTGATCAGGCAGGAGAGATTGAACTGGCGCAGGCGGCCATCCTCGCGCTTGGCCCGGATAAAATCCAGAATGTCCGGATGGGATATGTCAAACGTGGCCATCTGGGCACCACGGCGACCTCCCGCCGAGGAGATGGTACGGCACATGGCGTCGAAAATATCCATGAAGGAGAGCGGCCCCGAGGTGCTGGCTCCGGCCCCGGCGACAAAGGCCCCTTTGGGGCGCAAGGTGGAAAATTCATAGCCGATGCCGCACCCGGCCTTGAGGGTCAATCCCCCCTGATGCACAGAATGCAGAATGTGGTCCATCGAGTCGTGAATGGTGCCCGCCACAGTACAGTTGATGGTGCTGGTGGCAGGCTTGTGTTCCTGGGCACCGGCATTGGAGATGATCCGTCCGGCAGGGATGGCCCCGTTCATCAAGGCCCAGTAAAACCGCTCTTCCCAATGGCTCCGGGTGGCAGACGTTTCCACAGCGGCCAGGGCGCGTGCCACCCGCTGAAAAGTTCCGGCCAGATCGGCGTCCAAGGGGCGTCCATCTTTGGTCTTCAGACGGTATTTCTTGTCCCAGATGTCCCAGGATGCGGGCTGTAATTCAATCTCTTCCAGATTCACCGGGCCGGTGTCGTGGAGGGTGTTCTGCATGATGCCTGGTCCTCTCGGAAAAAATCAGACGCTATGGATTGCTCCCCGGGGATGAATAATAAAACCGGTCCGGGGAGCAAAGGAAGAGATCGTGACAGGATTCCGAAGATCGCCCGGAATGGGTTGCCTGAATAAATTTTGCTATACAAATCGCATAATAATTTTTAATATGCTAAAAAAGCTGGGTTCCCGGTTTGTCACGACGACTGGGGGCTGGAAGTCTTGTCCGTTTTGCGGGGTGGGAGCCAATGAGTTTTTCCGACACCAGGTTGCGTGTGTTTCACGCTGTGGCCAAGCATCTTTCCTTTACCCGGGCTGCGGAAGAGTTGTACCTGACCCAGCCGGCGGTGACGTTTCAGATCCGACAGTTGGAAGAGCATTTCAATACACGCCTCTTCGACCGTCACCACAACCGGATCACCCTGACCGATGCCGGATCCACGGTCTTCGCCTACGCAGAACGCATCCTGGAACTGTACCGCGAAACCGAAAAAGCCATCAACGAAATGACCGGCGTGACCCGTGGTCTGGTCAAACTGGGGGCATCCACCACCATCGGTGAGTATCTCATGCCCCGGATCATGAGCGGTTACAATAAAAAATTTCCAGGCGTACAGATTCGCCTGACAGTCCACAATACCCGGCTCGTGATCCGCAAACTGGAAGATGCCACCATCGACGTGGGGATGGTCGAAGGACCGGTGCGCAACAAAAACATTTCCGTCCAGGCCTGCACCGAAGACGAGCTGGTGGTGATCATTCCCCCCGGACATCCGCTGGCCCAGCAGGAAGAGATTCCACTCCTCCAATTGAAGGAATATCCCTTTGTTTCCCGTGAAGAAGGCTCCGGTACCCGGGCCGTGATCACGGAAATTCTGGAGCGGGCCGGCTTGCCCTACGCACAGTTGGACAATGTCCTGGAACTGGGCAGCACCGAAGCCGTCAAGGGAGCGGTGGAAGGCGGCGTTGGATTCAGCATCGTCTCCAATGTCGCCCTGCGCAAGGAACTGAGCCTGCGCAGCCTCACCACCCGCCGCATCAAGGGTGTCCCCATGAAACGCAAAATCAGTTTTGTGTATCAAAAACAAAAGTTTCGTTCCAAGGCGGTCGAGGAGTTCTTCAATTACGCCGTGGAACGGTGCGGCAGCTTTGACCACGAATGAAACCAGTCCCGGAATGAATGCACACACGCAAAACCCCCTCCAGGGCAATGCATCCCGGGTGGTGGTGGCCGTTGATGGCCCGGCAGGCGCAGGCAAAGGGGCTGTATGTCGGGCGGTTGCCGACCGCTTTGGTTTGGCCTACCTGGATACCGGGGCCATCTACCGGGCGGTTGGTTTGCTGGCTTTGCGCCAGGGTTTGACGGATCCGGATGCCGTGGCCGCCGCTGCATCTGGTATGAATTTTGCTTACCGTCGCCAGGCAGCCCATACCTATCACGCCTTTCTGGACGGGGAAGATGTGACTCTGGCCTTGCGTCAGGAAGAGGTCGGCATTGCGGCTTCCTGGCACGCAGCCCTGCCCCAGGTGCGGGCCGCCTTGCTGACGTTCCAGCGTCAATATGGTGCCCCGGGTCCAGCCATCCTGGATGGCCGGGATGTCGGAACCATCGTCCATCCGCATGCCCCCCTGAAAATATTTTTGACCGCTTCCCTGGACGCCCGCGCAAAAAGAAGGGCCGGGGAGTTGCAAGGGAGTGGCGAAGCTGTTAACTTCCAGAAGATTCTCGCCCAAATGGCGGAACGCGACGCCCGGGACAGCGGGCGCACACACGGGCCTCTGGTGCCGGCGGTCGATGCCGTCCGGATCGACACCACCCACCTGACGCTGGAAGAAAGCATCAATCGGGTCGTCGAACTTGTCGGCAAGGTCATGGCTGTATCGGCCTGTACAGGTTGACGGGGGCCACTCCCAACAACTCTTTTTCGAGGTAAGTTTCGTGGTAGCAGAAGAGCGGGTCCAGGACCCCGAATCAGGGGATGAAGATTTTGCCGCCCTGCTGGAGGAATCCTTCAACCAGGGTGTCGGCAAGGAAGGACAGGTGGTCACCGGGACCATCATCCAGCAGGAAGGGGAGGAGTTCGTCATTGATGTCGGCCTGAAATCAGAAGGCCGATTGCCAATACGGGAATTCCTGGATGCGTCAGGCACAGTCGCCGTCAAAGTCGGCGATCAGGTCGATGTCTTTGTGGAGCGTACCGAAGACCAGAATGGCCAGGCCGTCCTCTCCCGGGAAAAAGCCAAACGGGAAGAGGCCTGGGTCAACCTGGAAAAAGCCTTCAACGAACAAAAAATCGTCCATGGCCGGATCATCGGCAAGGTCAAGGGGGGATATACAGTCGATATCAACTCCCTGGCAGCCTTCCTGCCCGGTTCCCAGGTCGATGTGCGTCCGGTTCACGACATTTCCCGTCTCCAGGATGAGAGCCAGCCTTTCGACATCCTGAAAATGGACCGCCGCCGTGGCAATATTGTCGTCTCGCGACGGACCGTGATCGAAAAACAGCGGGAAGATGCCCGCAAGGCCCTCCTGGAAACCCTCCACGAAGGAATGATCCTCGACGGCGTGGTCAAAAACATCACCGACTACGGCGCATTCGTGGATCTGGGCGGCCTGGATGGGTTGCTGCACATCACCGACATGTCCTGGAAACGGGTCAAACACCCCTCCAGTGTGGTCAATGTCGGCGATACGGTTTCGGTGCAGGTGATCAAGTTCAACTCCGAAACCCAGCGCATCTCCCTGGGCATGAAGCAATTGCTGACTGACCCCTGGGAAGGAATCGGGGCCAAGTATCCCCCGTCCGCCCGTTTCCGGGGCGTGGTGACCAACATTACCGATTACGGTGCCTTCGTGGAGTTGGAACCCGGCGTGGAAGGGTTGGCCCATGTGTCGGAACTTGCCTGGACCAAGAAAAACATCCACCCCTCCAAGCTCCTGGAAGTGGGCAAGGAGGTCGAAGTCATGGTCCTGGATGTGGATGCCGAACGGCGCCGCATCTCCCTGGGCCTGAAACAGTGCCAGGAAAATCCCTGGGAAGCCTTTGCCCAGACCCACCCCGTGGGGACCACCGTCACCGGCGAAATCAAGAATATCACCGAATTCGGTCTCTTCGTGGGGCTGGAAGGGGATATCGATGGCCTGGTCCACCTCTCGGATGTCACCTGGGATCCGGCTGTGGGCGAAGATGCCCTGAAACAGTTCCAAAAAGGCCAACAGGTTGAAGCCGTGGTTCTCTCCCTGGATCCGGAAAAAGAGCGGATTTCCCTGGGATTGAAACAGGCCCATCCCGACGACTGGAGCCAGTGGGCCGATGCCCATGCCAAGGGCAGCACCGTCACGGGCGTGGTCAAGGAGCAGTTGACCTCCGGCTGGATCCTGACTCTGGCCGAAGGGGTGGAGGGGTTGTTGCGCAAGGCCGAACTCTCCCGCGACAATCGGGAAAGTGGCATCGTTCTGGACAATGGTACCGAAGTGGAGGTCAAAATCACCCAGATCGACCGGCAAAAACGCAAAATTTCCCTCTCCATCAAGGCCCTGGAAATGGATCAGGAACGCCAGGCCCTGAAGGAGTACACCTCGACACGCGGTGTGGCCACCAGCAGTCTGGGCGAAGCCCTGAGCCAGGCCCTGGAAAAAGCCAACAGCGGTTCTTGAAAGTAGAAAACACCTCAGGGGGGCGGTATGTATCGCCCCCCTGTTTGTTTCTGAGTCGGGGCTTCCTTCTTTAAATGATTTTATTCTTGCGTTTTGCAGCCGGAATGTATACTTGCTCTGTTTTTTGTCGTGGATTTTCGACTTTTTGATCAACTTGGTCATGCGCTGGCCGGGGAATGTGCCATGAAAACCAGGACGATGGGGTGGACGTCGAATTCATCCGGGGGGTGTGTTGTCATGTGGACGTCTTGTCCGCAAAAACGGCCTCCAACGACTGGGCATCCATGACACGGATTCCCCATTTTTCCAGGGAGGGTGGCTTGGCCTTGGCAATTTTTTCATTGGCCCAGGCTGGCAATTCACCAAAACGATGTTGCAATTGATATGTCAGAATTCTGGCCTCACCTCTTTTTTCACCTCTTTTTTCACCTCTCTTTTCACCTCTTTTTTCACCTCTCTTTTCACCTATTCGTTCCACGCTTGAAATGTAGGGCATTTTTTGTTTCTCCTCGAAGGCAACGATTTCTGTTTGCAACTGTTTGGCAAGTTTTTCCGGCAGGTGCAACACCCAGTCGATGAAGCGGAACAGGTCGATCACCTGTTGGCGATTGAAACCGCCATTATACAATTTGCGAATCAACAACCATTTGATCTGGTAACGTTTTTCTGGCTGGTTTCTGGTGTTTTTGGCATGCAGGTGCGCCAATGTCACGATGGCAAACGGATTGGTGGAATTTTCCAGATCGGCTTCCGCATAGTCCAGAAGCTTGACGGCGGTAAACCGATAACTTTGTGTCGTTCCCCACAACTCGTAACTGAATTCTGTTGGCCGCCAGCCGGTCTCCTCATCAGCCAGAATGGCCAGACCGACCACCGGTTTTTGATGAAGATCGTAGGCCCGGTATTGGCAGACATACATCCTTGACGCAAAATCCGGTTTGCGGTTGCCCTGGATTTCGATGTGAATCAGGACCCAGAGTTCCTGGCCGTCGCCGCGACGCCACACTTTGACGAGTTTATCCAGGCGGCGATCCCTGTTTTTTGCCGGGCGGGTGATGCGGGCCAATTCGGTATCGAGGAATTCAAAGCCGCGTTCCCAATCGATGCCGGCATAGGCTTCCGGCAGAAAAAATGCCAGAAAATCAATGAAATATGCCTCCAGGATATCCTTCCAGGGTACGTCGAATTCATCCGGGGGGTGTGTTGTCATGTGGACGTCTTGTCCGCAAAAACGGCCTCCAATGACTGGGCATCCATGACACGGATTCCCCATTTTTCCAGGGAAGGTGGCTTGATGTAGGGCATTTTTTGTTTCTCCTCGAAGGCAACGATTTTTGTTTGCAACTGTTTGGCAAGTTTGTCCGGCAGATGCAACACCCAGTCGATGAAGCGGAACAGGTCGATCACCTGTTGGCGATTGAAACCGCTATTATACAATTTGCGAATCAACAACCATTTGATCTGGTAACGTTTTTCTGGCTGGTTTCCGGTGTTTTTGGCATGCAGGTGCGCCAATGTCACGATGGCAAACGGATTGGTGGATTTGCCATACCTTGACGAGCTTGTCCAGGCGACGATCCTCTGTTATTGCCGGACGGGTGATGCGGGCCAGTTCGGGGCTGCCTGGAGGCATCATCTTGATTGTCTTGAATTATAGCGAACCGGGTTGATTTTGTCGAGTCTGGTTTCAAAATGGATAGGGATGGCGTGTGGATACGGAAAAGGAAATCTGGACCGTTGCCGAGCGGGTCAGGCGAATGTATTGTTCATCACCTTGTTTCTTATGAAAAAGGAGGTGATCTTGTCAGAGATCCGGTCCGAAAAATGTGGGGACAAGGATGGTAACCTGGGCAGGCCGGGTTGACAGCACGGGCAAATCCGTTAGATTAATGTGCGGTTGCCATTGCTTGATTTGTTCCTTTCAGTTTGTTTTTTTATTTTTTTAGACGGCCTCCTGAGCGGGAAACGGAATGGTACAGGGAATTGGCACATGACACAGACTGGGTTGCCTGAGAAACAGGGCTTGTATGATCCCCGCTTCGAACACGATGCCTGCGGGGTCGGGTTTGTGGCCGACATTCATGGCCGAAAATCCCACCGCATTCTGGAGATGGCCCTGGAAGTGCTGGTCAACATGACCCACCGGGGGGCTGCCGGTTCGGATCCCCTCACTGGCGATGGGGCCGGCATCATGATCCAGATGCCCGACGATTTTCTGCGCAAACGCTGTTCAGCCATCAATATCCAACTCCCACCTCCCGGGGAGTACGGTGTCGGGGTCTTTTTTCTGCCCAAAGAGGTGGAACTCCGCAATGCCTGCCAGCGCACCACGGAAATCATCGTGCGTGAAGAAGGACAAGCCATCCTCGGCTGGCGCGATGTGCCCATCAACTCGGTGGCCCGGATCGGGTTTGTCGCCAAATCGGCGGAACCGGTCATCCGGCAGGTCTTCATCGGCATGCACAATCGTCCCGAGTCTGCCGACGACAACTGGTTTGAACGGCGCCTCTATGTCATCCGGCGCCGCATCGAAAATGCGGTTGTTGACTACGAAGATCCCGATCTGAAATCGTTTCATATCGCCAGCATGTCCACGCGGGTCCTGCTCTACAAGGGGATGTTTTTGGCCGATCAGGTGGCAGCCTACTACCAGGATCTGAATGAACCGGACATGGTGAGCGCCTTCGCCATGGTTCATCAACGCTACTCGACCAACACTTTCCCTACCTGGGAACTTGCCCATCCCTTCCGAATGATTGCCCACAATGGTGAAATCAATACCTTGCGTGGCAACATCAACTGGATGCGTGCCCGCGAGGCTGCCCTGTCGTCCAATCTGTTTGGTGACGACATCAAAAAATTGTTTCCCATCATCCCCGAGGGCATTTCCGATTCGGCATCCTTTGATCGTGCCGTGGAATTTCTGGTCCTTTCCGGTCGCTCCGTGGCCCACGCCATCATGATGCTGATTCCGGAAGCCTGGGAAAACCATGCCCACATGGATGCCGACCGGCGGGCATTCTACCAATACCATGATTCCATGATGGAACCCTGGGACGGACCGGCAGCCGTGGCCTTCACCGATGGACGGGTCATCGGTGCCACCCTGGATCGCAACGGTCTGCGCCCGGCCCGCTATCAGGTGACGCGCAGCGGTTTGTGCATCATGGCCTCGGAGGCTGGCACCATCACCTTTCCGCCCGAAGAAGAACTGATCAACTGGCGGCTGCAACCTGGACGCATGTTTGTCCTGGACCTGGAACAAAAACGCATCATCGACGACCAGGAAATCAAGGCCCAGATCATCGGCCGTCAACCCTACCGGCAATGGATCGAAGAAAATCTGCTCTACCTCGACCGGCTGCCGGATGGACCCGTTCCCGACCCGGAGGCTTTGCCCCTGCGCCAACGGCAGAAAATATTTGGCTACACCGAAGAGGAAGTCAACCTGCTGATGCTGCCCATGGTCGTGGAAGGACAGGAGGCCACGGGATCCATGGGAACCGATACGGCCCTGCCGGTGCTGTCGGATCGTCCCATATCCCTGTTCAATTATTTCAAACAGCTTTTTGCCCAGGTCACCAACCCGGCCATCGATCCCATCCGCGAAGAGCTGGTGATGAGCCTGTTCATCCAGCTCGGACCGGTCGGCAACCTGTTGGCGGAAGGCCCCGAACACGTTCAGAGATTGCAACTGAAACAACCCATCCTGACCAACAAGGATCTGGCCAGGATTCGCGCCCTGCAACACCCCACCCTGAAATCATCCACCTTTTCAATGCTCTGGCCGGTGGTGGAAGGTCCGGATGGCATGGATCGTGCCCTGCGCCGCCTGCTGGAACATGTCGCCGTGGCCGTCTCTGCCGGGTGTACCCTGGTGATTCTGAGCGACCGGGGTGTCAACCAGGCCATGGCCCCCATTCCGGCCCTGCTGGCAGCCTCGGCGGTCCATCACCACCTGATCCGGTCCGGGATTCGCAACGGGGCCAGCATTCTGGTGGAGACCGGCGAAGTCCGCGAAGTCCACCATTTTGCCCTGCTGTTGGGCTACGGGGTGAGCGCCGTCAATCCCTGGCTCGCCTTTGAAATCCTGGCCGATGCCGTGCAACAAAACCTGCTCCCAGCCGATATCACACCGGAGAAAGCCGAATACAATTTCATCAAGGCCACGGGCAAAGGGTTGCTGAAGGTGTTCTCCAAGATGGGCATCTCCACCCTGCGCAGCTATTGCGGTGCCCAGATTTTCGAGGCGGTTGGCATCAATCGCCACGTCATCGAACGCCATTTTACCGGCACGGTCTCCCGCATCGAGGGGATCGGCATGTCCATCATTGCCCGCGAGGCATTGCAGCGCCACCAACAAATTGTTGAAAATGTCGTCTATCTGGATGCACTCCCGGCTGGCGGCGAATACAAGTTTCGCTACGGCGGCGAACGCCACATGTGGAACCCGGATACGATCTCTCTCCTCCAACGGGCCACACGCGAAAACGACTATGAAATATTCAAAAAATTCACGCGCCTGATCGACGAGCAGGCCCAGGGATTGTGTACCCTTCGCGGCATGTTCAAACTCAAAAAGGCCGGCAAACCGATCCCCCTGCATGAGGTGGAACCGGCGTCTCTCATCGTCAAACGGTTTGTCACGGGGGCCATGTCGTTCGGCTCCATTTCCAAGGAGGCGCACGAAACCCTGGCCATCGCCATGAACCGGATCGGCGGCAAGTCCAACACCGGTGAGGGAGGTGAATCCGCCGAGCGGTTCAAACCCCGCCCGAATGGCGACCTGCCCCGCAGCGCTGTCAAACAGGTGGCATCGGCCCGGTTCGGGGTCAGCAGCCACTACCTGGCCAACTCCGACGAAATGCAGATCAAGGTTTGCCAGGGGGCCAAGCCCGGTGAAGGGGGCCAACTGCCGGGGCACAAGGTCAATGAAGTGATCGCCCGGACCCGCAACACCACCCCGGGAGTGACGCTCATCAGTCCACCCCCGCATCACGATATCTATTCCATCGAGGATCTGGCCCAATTGATCTTCGATCTGAAGAATGTCAATCCCAAAAGCCGGGTATCGGTCAAGCTCGTGGCTGCGGTCGGGGTGGGTACCATCGCGGCGGGTGTCTCCAAGGCCCACTCCGACATGATCCTCATTTCCGGCTTCGATGGCGGCACCGGGGCCAGCCCTTTGAGTTCCATCAAACACGCCGGCGTCCCCTGGGAACTGGGATTGGCCGAGAGCCAGCAAACTCTGGTGTTGAACGACCTGCGCGGTCGGGTCCGCCTGCAGGTGGACGGACAGTTGCGCACCGGTCGGGATGTGATCATCGGTGCCCTGCTCGGGGCCGAAGAGTTCGGGTTTGCCACCGCCCCCCTGATCGTCGAAGGGTGCATCATGATGCGCAAATGCCATCTGGGTACCTGCCCGGTGGGCATTGCCACCCAGGATGTGGAACTGCGCAAGAAATATTCCGGCAAAGCCCAGTATCTGGTCAACTATTTCTACTTCGTGGCCAACCAGGTCCGGGAACTCATGGCAGAAATGGGCTTCCGGCACATCGATGACATGGTTGGCCGGATGGATTGCATCGAGGTCAATGACGCCATCGAGCATTGGAAAAGCCGGGGATTGGATTTTTCCAAAATATTGACCAGACCGGATGTCCCAACCCACATTTCCACCCGCTTCGAACAACCCCAGGACCATGGCTTGGACAAGCAACTGGATCATCAGCTCCTGGTATTGGCCCAGCGGACCTTCCAGACCCGGGATCCCATCGAAATCCACCTGAACATCCGCAATACCGACCGTTCCGTCGGGGCCATGATGGGCGGTGAAATATCCAAGCAGTTCGGCAAGGAAGGGTTGCCGAACAATACCATCCAATGCTTTTTCCGGGGAGTGGCCGGACAAAGCTTCGGGGCCTTCAATGTTCCCGGCGTTTCGCTCCACATCGAAGGGGCCAGCAACGACTATGTCGGCAAGGGGATGTCTGGTGGTCGGATCGCCATCCGCCCGCATGCCGGAGCCACGTTTGTTCCTGAGGAAAATATCATTGTCGGCAACACCGTCCTTTACGGGGCCACAGGTGGCGAGGCTTATTTCCGGGGAATAGCCGGGGAGCGGTTTGCCGTGCGCAACTCAGGGGCCAGGGCCGTGGTCGAAGGGGTGGGCGATCATGGGTGCGAATACATGACCGGTGGGGTGGTTGTGGTCCTGGGCCGGACCGGACGCAATTTTGCCGCCGGCATGAGCGGTGGTATGGCCTTTGTTCTGGATGGAGAGGGACGGTTTTCCTCTCTGTGCAACAGCGCCATGGTCGTGATGGAACCCGTCCAGGATGCCACGGATGTGGAAACCCTGCACGCCCTGATCAAAAATCACGTCACCTATACCGGCAGTGAAGTCGGTAAAAGACTCCTGGCGGATTGGCCGGCGGCTTTGGCACGATTCATCAAGGTGATACCCCTGGAATACAAGCGCGTCATGCAGGAGATGGCCCGGAAAATGGAGGGGAAGGTGGCCCATGGGTAAGATCACCGGTTTCATGGAGATTGAACGGGAAACACCCCACCTGCGACCGGTTTCCGAGCGCATCCACGACTGGCGTGACCTTTACCAGGAGTTTCCTCAGGAACGTCTCCAGGAACAGGCCTCCCGCTGCATGGATTGCGGGGTGCCTTTCTGCCATGAGGGGTGTTCTCTGCATAATGTCATCCCGAGCTGGAATGATCTGGTCTATCGGAACCGCTGGGCAGAAGCCGTCGATGTGTTGCATCGAACCAACAATTTTCCCGAATTTACCGGTCGGGTTTGTCCGGCTCCGTGCGAGGCGGCCTGCGTGGTGGGCATCAACCGGGAACCTGTCACGATCCGGGAAATCGAAAAAAACATCGTTGAAGAGGGCTTCAAACGGGGTTTGAT
Organism: Magnetococcales bacterium; assembly: GCA_015228935.1. Lineage (NCBI taxonomy): Bacteria > Pseudomonadati > Pseudomonadota > Magnetococcia > Magnetococcales > Magnetococcales bacterium. The sequence goes on from JADGCO010000026.1 coordinate 15,716, forward strand.
CCAACCCGGCAAACCGCTGGGCAAGTCCGGCAAGCGGGTGGCGGTGGTGGGGTCGGGACCGGCAGGATTGGCGGCCAGTCAACAGTTGGTGCGGGCGGGACATGATGTCATCCTGTTTGAAAAAAATCCCCAGGCCGGTGGTTTGTTGCGCTATGGCATTCCGGATTTCAAGCTGGAAAAGTGGGTGATCGACCGACGCCTGGAGCAGATGGCGGCGGAAGGGTTGACCATTCGGACCGGGGTTCACATCGGCGTTGATTTTCCCGGCCAAAAAATTCTGAAGGAATTTCATGCGGTCATCCTGGCCGGCGGGGCCGAGCAGCCCCGTGACCTGAACATTCCCGGACGTGAATTGGCAGGAATTCACTTTGCCATGGATTTTCTTGTCCAACAAAACCGGCGTTTGGCCGGCATGGAAATTCCTCCGGAACAGACCATTCTGGCCACGGATCGGCGGGTTGTGGTCATTGGGGGCGGGGATACCGGGGCGGATTGTGTCGGGACCGCCATCCGCCAGAAAGCCAAAAGCGTCACCCAGATCGAACTATTGGCCAAACCACCCAAAAACCGTTCCCCGGAGACCCCCTGGCCGGTCTGGCCGCATCAGCTGCGCACCTCCACGTCGCACATGGAAGGGTGTGAACGTCTCTGGAGTGTAGCGACTCGGGCCTTTCACGGCAGCAACAGTCGCCACGTCACGACCCTGGAGTGCGTGCGTCTCCTCTGGGAGGCCCAGGAAAACCGGGGGCGTCCGGTCATGCGGGAGATTCCCCGCAGCGAGTTTACCCTTGAAGCCGATCTGGTCCTTCTGGCCATGGGATTTGTCCATCCGGTCCGTGCCGGCCTGCTGGAACAACTCGGGGTCGAGCTGACCGCCAATGGTCATGTGCAGGCCGATTCCCGGAATATGACCAATATTCCCGGCCTGTTTGTTGCCGGTGACATGCACATAGGACAATCCCTGGTGCTGCGGGCGATTGCCAGTGGCCGCCAAACCGCCCAGGCCGTGGATGGCTGGCTGCGCGGGGGAAAGTCCGTGCTGGTCTGAAATCATAACGATTCATGAATGGAGGGAACCTGGGGATTTTTTCTCCGCAGGGTTTTGACACTTTGCCCAAAAGGGTATACCCTGCGGACATGAACAGTCAATTCGCCAATCATGAAATATTCCGGAGTGCGGTTGCCACCTTGGCGACGACGCCTTTCCCTGACGATTTACTCTGTGACGGTTGCATGCACGCCCGGGCGCACAATTTTCTCCATGATGAACGGATTGGAGACGAACGGGCTGGCGTTTATCTGCGACATCTCAAACTGGACAATCCTTCGCCGGCACATGTGCGGGAACGTCATGCGGCCTATGTTGATGAACGGGTTAGAACCGCAGGTATTCCGGATACTTTCCTGGCCATCAATCAGGACGCCCATCTGGATGGACTGGATGGCGATCAAATTCTGGTGCGCATGGAAAATCTTGATCTGCTGCTGAACTGGACGACAAGCGAAGGTTATGCTGCCTCTGAGAGTGAGGCTTTTGACAAATTGGGCAGGTTCCACGCTCAGCTCACGAACAATCCCCATGGCTCAACGGAACACAATGATGCCAAGGCTTTTTTTGAAGATGCCATGGATTACTGGAATATCGTGTTGCGGGATACCCGTCCGGTTTTTGTTGCTTTCGAGGCGGATGTTTTGCAGGAGATTGCTGTATCGGGATGGCCGGAGGCATTGCGTACCCGTCTTGGTTTGGCCCATTTTGTACCCAAATCCCCAAAAAAACAAATTTATGTGGCATTGATGCGGTATTCGGTAAAAGATGTCCTCCATGCCTGCCACAAGGTGGTGCCACATGCCAGGGCTTTTGCCGTGCCGACGGCGTTAGACCAGTACATTTGTGAATACTTTTTTCCTGCCCCCATGAATCCCCGCACATCGACGAGTTACGGTCGCTCCATGGCCCTGAAACCGGTAGAGGATACGCGCCTGTTGCTGGCTGAATTGTTGCATGTCAAAATCAATTATCAACCGGGCCATTTTTCCAAATTTGGCAGGTTGACCGGATCCATCCCGGATTATTCTGTGCGGGATTTGCGTAATGCCCATCTGGAGGCTTTGCGGATTGACACGGAGCGGGACGATTTTGGTGAATGGATTCCTGCACCTGGCAAGCCATAAGGGAGTGTGGAGACGTGCATCAGGAGCGTCTTGACAACTGGTTGCGACGGTTTGCACAGGATCCCCGTGCCGTCTGGGATGACGTTGTCAGGGGTCGTGTGCCCGTGCCCGGCTACGAGCAGGCGGATCTTGCCGAAACCTTGAGCATGGTTTTTGGGGGGTTGCCAAAGGAGCATCCCCACATCAAGCTCCTGGACACTACCATGACCCAATGGGTTGATGAATTTTTGGCGTGGTCTGCCGAAGAGCGGCATCATTTTGGATTTTCACGGCATGTTTTCTGTCTGGTGCAGGGGGCGCGTGGGGCGGGGTATTTGCAATTGCCAGAATTTGCCAGGCATGTGAGGACTCATTTGCCACGTTACCGCAGCATTCTGCCGGTTTTGCAATTGGCCCCATCACGGGATCCGCTCCTGGCTTTTTATCAGGTCCTGTCCGGGTCCCCCGTCCATGCGCCACAATTGCCTGCACTTTGGCACAATTTGTGTTCCCAGGCGGATGATCTCCTGCCAGGCTATTATCTGCATATCGGTTTGCAGGGATTGCGGCAATGTCCGGGGAAATCTGCAGCGACTCAACCTCCCTGGATCAGCGGTTTGCTGGCATGGTTGCCGCATGCTCCTTCCGAAAAAGATTTCATCAGAAAATTTCGGGCGCTACGTGCCATGTACCCCCAAAAACCGGAGACTTGGCGGCGGTGGCTGGAGCCAATTCTGGATCAGTCGCATCCGGTTCTGGCAGGAGTCTCCCGGGAACGGATTGAATGGTGGGCCAAAGAGGTACTCCCATCAAAAAAAGGTTCCCAGGCCAGAAAATCCAAGGCTCAACATCTGCGATCTCCCGATCCGGATGATTTGCAAATAGTTTTGGACAAGTATCTCCAGGGTCGTGATTTTACCGCCCTGACAGATGATCTGAAAAATTTGTTTTCCAGACATGAAGATTTCGTGACCAAAACCGGAAACACCGATTTTTTTGTCCGCGCCGTGAGTGTTGCTGCCAGGACTCTTTTGTGCACTTCCAACCGCCAAACCACCCTCCTTTCCTTGCGTTTGTTGCAACGTGCTTTGGAATTGGAACCCTGGAATGGCATATCCTGGAACCTGTATGGCAGGGCCATGCGAGTCTCAGGTCGGGTCGAAGTGGCGGAGTGGATTTTTTGGGAGGCAATCCGGCGCGATCCGAATAATTTGAGTAATTATACAGAACTGGCCCGCCTGCTGGTTAACCAGGGGAGGCCCACCGAAGCCGAAGCCCTGTTCCGCGAGGCCATGCGCATTGATCCGCGAGATATTCATTCCCGTACTGAACTGGGCCGCCTGCTGGTCAACCAGGATAGGCTTCCCGAAGCCGAAGCCCTGTTCCGCGAGGCCATGCGCATTGATCCGCAACACGTTCATTCCCGTACTGAACTGGGCCGCCTGCTGGCCCGCCAAAACAAGATCAACGAAGCCAGGGATATGTTCAACGAGATTCTGGATATTGACAAAAATAATCCTTATGCCAGAAATGCCCTGAAATCACTCAAAACACCTCCTGAAATGGCACCTGGAGAAATATTTCTGGAACACCTCGTTCCGGATGCTCCTGAAGAAATATTTCATTCAGGGGAAGAACCGCTGGAAAACCCTCTCCTGGATTTCCCGGGAATGACAACTCAAGCGGATGAAAAATCCTTGCATGAAGCTCATTTTGCAAGTCATCAGATACATATGCAAAATGCACAAACGAATCAACAAAATATGGATTTGCAAGAAACATTGCTGGATGCGTGGCATCATGAAGCCCTGCGGCCAGCCGCATGTGCCAAACAGGCAGATTTTCGCCTGGACGTGGACGGACCTCAATCTGTCGAATTACAGGCGATAGGGCGCGAGCAATTGCTGGATTTGCTGCAAACCAATTCCCAAAACAGCATCGTCATTTTTTTCGGGCAACGGCACGGTCTGCTTGCCACGGAGGGCAGAACTGTCTCTCCGGCATCACCCGATTCACCAGCCTGGCAACTGGAAGCGGCATTGCAAGAAGAAAATTGGCGTGAGAGGGTCCAGGATTTGAGCAAGGGATTCCATGGCTACCTGAATCAGTGGCTGCGTCTTGCCGCCGGCGAAACAGATTTGTGGAACACGTTGCGTCGTGAAGAGAAAACCCGTTCAAGCTCCGTGCTGGATCAACGTGTTCTTTCTGAAATCAACCGGTTTAAACGATCAGATATGCCTCCTTCGCACGCAGATCTGCGCTCCTCGCTGCGCCGTATCGCCGCATCCACGCTCCAGGGCGGCACGGACAGGATTTCCATGGAAGCAACACAATAAATCGCGCCAGTACCGCAACACCGCTCCTTTGCTCCTTGTCAAAAAAACGGTATCCATATCGCTGGTAGAAATGCATGCCGCAGAACAGGGAGAAAATCCATGCCGCAAGAGGTAAAATTTCGGAAAGGTGCTGGCAACGACCTCTCCAGGGAACATTTTACCCTCTTGATCGATCCGGATCATTTACAGGAACGCATCCGCGAGCTGGCGGAACAGATTGAGCGTGACTTAACCGGAGCCAACCCGGTTCTGGTCGTGGTGCTGAAGGGAGGGATCCTGTTTGGCGTGGATCTCCTGCGTACCATGCCCCAACCCTGGCCCGTGGTTTTCATTCCCCGCCGTCCCCCCGCCACACCCGACTGGCTCACCCCGGATGATCAAAAATTGTTGCACGGGCGCGATCTGGTCGTGGTCGATGGCATCCTGGATTATGGACACAGCCTCGCTTCTCTGTTGCAACGGCTGCGCACCCTGGCTCCGGCTTCCATTCGCCTGGGTGTCCTGCTCCATCGCACCGTGGAAAACGCCCAGCCCCTGCCCATTACCTGGATTGGATTTGAAGTGCCCCATCTGCGCGTAACCGGCTACGGCCTGGATGAAGGCGAACGGTTTCGCGGCCTGCCGGGAATCTATACCTGGGCAGAGACCAAAATATTTTAATTTCAATCAATCAAGGAATTTCGCCTGGGCGGCTGCGGTACCGCCCAGGAATTTTCATGAACGTTACTGGGTGAGCTGTCCGGGAGGCTTGGCCTGCTGGGCTTGCCGCTGGGCACGGGCCTGTTGAAAAAGGGCCGCAAAATTGATCGGATCCAACAACAAGGGCTTGAATCCTCCCTCGGTCACCGTCGCCGAAATCACATGCCGCAAGTAGGGGAACAGAATGGTGGGACAATCCACCCCCAGCAACACCTCGGCATGTTCCTCGGGTACATTGCGGATCAGGAACAATCCTGCATAGGTCACATCCACCAGAAACATGGTCTTGTTGTCCAGCTTGACATCGGTCACCACATGCAGGGTCACCTCGTAGTGACCATTTTCCTTGGCCGTTGTGCTGCTGGAGAGGTTGAAATCAACCCGGGGTTCCTGATTCAATTGGAAAACTTCCGGTGTGTTGGGATTTTCGAAGGAGAGATCCTTCAAATAAATCTTGACCACATGAAAGACAGGCTGATCAGCATTTTGCGACTCAGCCGGAGGTGCGGGCGGGGAAGGAGGCGTCGGGGGCTTGGATTGGGCCATGGGTATGCTCCGTTCGATGCGTCAAATAAATGGATGTCGCGGCATCATGAATCCTGGACATCCTCCGTCGGGGAACCACGGGCAACCAACTCCGGGGTCGTGGTTCCAGCCTGAGAACCATTCTGGGCAGTGCCGGAGCGACGGTTGCGTCGCCGGCGTCTTTTGGCGGGGGCAGGGGTGGGGGTGGGATTTTCGGAACTTTCTGCTGGCAAGGCTCCCTCGCCAGGAATGGCACCTGCAATGGCATCTGATGTGGCACCCGCCCGAGGACGTGAAACGGCGGCGCGTCGTGGCCGCCTGGTTTTTTTATCAGGTGTCTTGCTGTCGGGCATCTTGCTGTCGGGCATCTTGCTGTCGGTTGCGACAGCGTCCACATGCTGCGAAGTCGTTTCGCGGACCGGCCTGGACGAGATGGATTTTCCTTTCCTGTCACGGCGCTCATTCCGTTGTGGACGGGCATGGACCGAGGCAGCGGAGCGTGGCGGTCGCTTCAGTTCCGGCAACATGGTGTCATCAGCCCAGGAAACCGGTATTTTCATGCCAATGAAGGTTTCCACGGCCTCCAGATGATAGGCCCCTTCCTCATCGACCAGGGAGATGGCATCACCCGCCGCCCCGGCCCGGGCCGTGCGCCCGATACGATGCACATAATCCTCTGCATTTTCGGGCAGATCAAAATTGATGACATGTGTCACCCCGGCAATATGCAAACCACGTCCGGCGACATCCGTGGCGATCAAGACCGGCAGCTCTCCATCCTGAAACCGTTGCAGGACTTTCAAACGCTTGATCTGGGGAACGTCCCCGGAGAGATATCCGGCGCTGATGCCATTGCCATCCAGCCAATCTTTGAGCTTTTCACCCATGCGCTTGGTATTGACGAAAATCATGACCCGTCCCCCGCCCGCCGTGGTCTCTTCGGCCAGTTCGACGCGCAGGATGCCCACCAGCAGACGAATCTTGTCGCCAGATTCGACATGATAGAGAAACTGTCGCACCATGGCGGCGGTTTTGACATCGCTTTCCACCGCCAACATGACGGGATTGTTCATGTACTCGTAGGAAAGCTCCTGGGCACGATAGGAGAGGGTCGCCGAAAAGAGGACGGAGAGGCGCTTTTCGAAGGAGGGAAGCCGGCGAAGGAGATAGCGCAAATCGGCGATGAACCCCATGTCAAACATGCGGTCGGCTTCGTCGATGATCAGCACCTCGACCTCTTTGACGGTATAGATTTTTTGTTTATAAAAATCGATCAACCGTCCTGGCGTGCCGATCAGGAGATCGATCCGGCTGGCAGAGAGTTGCAGTTTTTGTTTTTCGTAGTCAACTCCGCCATAGAGGGCGGCGATGGCAAATCCCGTATGGGCACCCAGGGCACGGGCATCCCGTTCCACCTGGACCACGAGTTCGCGGGTGGGGGCGATGATCAGGGCGCGTGGGCTGTCAGGTCCATTGGGCGCGGCTTTGGTGCGCGGCGTGGCGAGCATCCGGGAATACAAGGCGATCAGAAAGGCTGCGGTTTTGCCGGTTCCCGTCTGTGCCTGCCCGGCGACATCACGACCCGCCAGCAAATGAGGAAGCGTCAAGGCCTGGATCGGCGTACAAAGGGAAAACCCGCAGTCGCGTATACCCGCCATGACTGGTTCGGGAATGGGAAGGTCAGTAAACTCCATGATTCAAGGATCCACTCCGACCTGGAACAGGTCCAGGTCGTCAGAGTACTCCACCCTTTCCCGGGGCAGGAGGCAAAAAACCCGTCAAACCTTTTTGCCTCTGTTGGCCGGGAAAAAATGGGTCAGGTACCGGTAGCCAGCACTTTGACCTTGGCATTCAGTCGGCGCATGCGGCGAGCAGCCTGGTTTTTGTGAATGACACCCTTGCGGGCAGAGATGGCGAGCAGGGAAACAGCCGCCCGGAGCGCTTCCTGTGCTTTGGCGGCATCACCCGTTTCAACAACAGTCAACACCTTCTTGGTAAACGTGCGCATGCGCGATTTGGCGTCCCGGTTGCGCAGATTGCGCTTGACTGTCTGCCGGGCACGCTTCATGGCGGATTTGATATTGGCCACTTGACGCAGACTCCCTTTGCTTGAAATGATCTGGGGCCACAGGCACCATGCCATGACCCTGACACGTAATGTTTCAGGGTATTCAAGCCACCCGTTACCGTCAAAGGTTTTTCTGTGTCCATGCCCCCTTCAGCACCATCCGGACGAGGTCATCACCTGTTGCGTGCGGTGGGGACCATCAGCTTTTTCACCCTCTTATCGCGCATTCTGGGCTTTGTCCGGGATGTCGTGATTGCCCGGGGATTTGGATCGGGGATGGAGGCGGATGCCTTTTTTGTGGCGCAAAAGCTGCCCAATTTTTTGCGCCGCCTGTTTGCCGAGGGGGCGTTTGCCACCGCCTTTGTCCCGGTATTCAGCACCTACAAGGTCCAGGACGACCTGGCGGCAACGCGGCACATGGTCATGGTCGTGTTTACTGCCCTGGCTGCCATTCTGATGGTGGTGGTGGCGTTGGGGGAGCTGGCCATGCCCCTCCTGCTCATGGTGATTGCCCCCGGTTTCGGGGATGATCCGGAAAAATATCGCCTGACCGTGGATCTGACCCGGATCACCTTTCCCTATATCTTGTTGATTTCCCTGGTGGCCATGGCCGGAGGCGTTCTCAACAGTTACCGGCGGTTTGCCATTCCGGCTGCCACGCCCATTCTGCTCAACGTTTTCATCATTCTGGGTGCCCTGGTGGCGGCACCCTGGTTTGAACGCCCGGTGGTGGGACTGGCCCTGGGGATCCTGGTCGGTGGTATTGTGCAACTGCTCGTGCAGTTTCCGGCCATGGCCCGTCTTGGGTTGCCGCTGGGGTTGCGCTGGGACCCCCGTCATCCGGCGATTCGTCGCATCCTGCACCTGATGGGACCCTCCATCCTGGGGGTTTCGGTGGCCCAGATCAGTCTGATCCTCGATACCTTTCTGGCCTCCTGGCTGCCGGTCGGCTCCATCTCTTACCTCTACTATGCCGACCGTCTGGTGGAGTTTCCGCTTGGCCTGATCGGCATTGCCATGGCCACGGCCATTCTGCCCGCCCTTGCAGCCAAGGCGGCCCGCAACGATGAACAAGGCCTCAATGCCGATCTGGAATTTGCCCTGCGGGTGGTGACCCTGGTCAATCTGCCCGCCAGTGTGGCCCTTGTTATCCTGCGCGAACCCATTCTGGTCATGCTGTTTCAGGGCGGGGCATTTGATGCCCACACCACCCACGCCACTTCCCAGGCCCTCCTGGCCTACAGTTGTGGTCTGATGGCCTTTACCGGCGTCAAGGTGGTCGCCCCGGCCTTTTTCGCCCGCCACGATACCCGAACCCCGGTGCGGGTGGCCATCTTCTGCCTGGTCATCAACATGGTTCTCAACGTCATCCTCATGTTTCCTTTGAAACATGTGGGACTGGCCCTGGCCACCACCCTGACCTCCTACCTCAATGTCACGCTGCTGCTCTACTATCTGCATCGGCAGACCGGTTTTCGCCTTGGACGGCCCTTCCTCGTCACCCTGGGCAAAACCCTGCTGGCCTCGGCAGCCATGGGTGGCGGCCTGATCTGGGGCCGGGACACCTTCTGGCATGCAGGCCTTTCCACCCTGAAACAAACCCTCATCCTGCCCACCATCATCGTCGCCGGCATGGTTCTCTATCTGGTGGCCATCTGGATTTTGCGCACCTCGGAACTCAAGGAGATGCAAAAATTTCGCAAGAAAACCGCTTGATAAAATCGGCCTTGATCATCGTTTCGGCCATGGGCAGGGGCTTGGCGAAAACGGGGTCCAGGGGGCTGGCTCCCTGGCAGGTCCAGGACAGAGTCCTGGTGGGGTTTGGGGCGAAGCCCCAACAAAAAATTGTTTCCAAAACTGTTTCCAAATGGCCGAAACGATGATCATGGCCATAAAATCAATAAAGTTTTCCCATACACATCATGCAGACGAACAGGGTATCCACACAGGGCCGGGAGAGGTTGAACATGTTGGATTCGTTATCAATATCCAATTTCAGACTTTTCAGGAAGCTGGAAATAGCGCGCCTGGGGCGTGTCAATCTTTTTTCCGGCAAAAACGGTACCGGCAAAAGCTGTCTCCTGGAAGCGCTGAATATTTATTTTAATAATGCAAACCATTTATTATTGAATGATTTAATCAAATCAAGAAACGAAAATGTCCTGTCAGAAAAAAACGATGCTGAATTATCTGGGCAAGAAGTACCAAACGACCCAATCAGACATTTATTCAGGGGCCATTTATTTCCTGACCGTCCAGAAGATGGCATCCGTATGGGCAGTCTGGAAAATCCTGATAGGCTAAAGATTTACATTTTGCCATACATGACTGAGATTGTCGAAACGGGAAGATTAAAATATACGCCAGTTACTGACCCTTCATTACTGAATGAAGATGAACAATATTCAATTTATGTGGTATCCGATATCCATGGAGAAATAAAAAGATTTATCCCTGGAGAAGAAAAAATAGGGTATGCGGTTCCAAAAAGAAAATTGTTTTCGATAAGGTTAACACAATATGTATCATCTCAGGGACTGCATTATGGTGAAGCCGCTTATCTTTGGGACCTGGTTAATCTTACAGAGTTGGAGAAAGAGGTTATCCATGCCCTCAATATTATCGAACCCGCCATAAGTGGAATCGCCTTGATTGGAAATTCCGAAGATCGTTCAGGACGTTTACCCGTCGTCCGCATTGAGGGAACAAAAGAAAGAATTCCCCTGAAAAGTCTAGGAGATGGCGCAGTGCGCCTGTTCCATATCATTTTGGCCCTGGTCAATGCCGAAAACAGTGTTCTTCTACTCGATGAGGCGGAGAACGGTTTGCACTGGTCCGTCCAGGACAAGCTGTGGCGCATTGTCTTTCTTTTGGCAGCCCGACTGAATGTCCAGGTCTTTGCAACCACACACAGCAAGGATTGCATCGAAGGTTTTCATGGTGCCTGGCAGGTTCATCCGGAAAGCGGGGCCTTTTTTCGTCTGGATGCCCATCCGACTCTTGGGGCCAAATGTACTCCCTATGCGTTGCGATCCCTGGGCAATGCCCTGGAATCCAGGGTGGAGATGCGTTGATGGAATCTCCCTGTTCACACAACGGCAACAAAGTGCTTCTGGTTGAGGGAAAAAATGATTGTCACGTCATTCTGGCCCTTTGCAAACATTTTCATATTCCGCAAAATTTTGGCATTTTCCAATGTGGAAACGATATCGGAGTCATCCAACGTGCCGATGCCCTGCTCTTGCGGGCCGATATGGAGTGCATCGGTATTGTTATGGACGCCGACGAAAAAACGGCTGCGGATTTTCGCTGGAATCAGATCAGGAATGGTATGGATGTGAGCGGCTATCCCGTGACTGACAATCCAGATCCCACTGGAACCATTTGGACATCTTCCGAAAGGCCGACGCTGGGAATCTGGATCATGCCTGATAACAGGTTGCGGGGCAGGATTGAGGACTTTCTGATGGAGATGGCACCATCTGAAGCCTTGGAACAGGCACGGCAGTGTGTCAGCACAGCGCATGCAAACAACATGACCACTTTCAAAAATTCGCACCGCAGCAAGGCTGATCTGCATACGTATCTGGCTTGGCAGGACGAACCTGGTACTCCCATGGGACTTGCCATCACCAGGCAGGCCCTGAATCCTGATACCCAGACTGCACGCGAGTTTGTAAACTGGCTGACCCGATTGTTCGATCAATAATTCATGCAAATATATCAAACTTATTTGTCTAGCTGTTCCAACGCAACTAATATACAGGAAATTATTCGGCCAAACTG
>JADGCO010000026.1:27380-46176 GCA_015228935.1 Magnetococcales bacterium
CTTATTTGTCTAGCTGTTCCAACGCAACTAATATACAGGAAATTATTCGGCCAAACTGGCTATCGGTAAGTTTAGACAACAATAATAACCTTGTATTAAAAGCAGCAACAGCATAATAGTATAACTTAAAATTTTCATTCGGAAAGTTTAATTTAGCTAATCTTCTAATATAATAAATATGTCTATGAAGATTCGGTAAGTCGTCTTCTTGATTACAATCACCCACAACACACTTATTCTCACTATCTATAAAGGAATTCCAAAAACGTGTTGAATGTTGATCAATTTGTAAAGGATAATTAAGTCTTATGCTTGCTTCAAGCGTGACGAAATCCTCAAAAACATGACCTCTCCCTGTGTTTTGAAAGTCAATAAAGATTACTTCTCCATTTTCGGAAACTATCAGGTTGTTACTATTTAGATCGCCATGACAAATACAAGTAGAATACGAGCCATTTGGTTCACCAAATAATCTTTCAATTGGTTTGCTGTAATAATTATTAAATATTTTAACTTTTTGATTAAATAATTTTGCATCAAAAAGATCTTGAGTGTATTTATTAAACTTAGCTGACGCATTGTTTTTATCGTTTTGATTATTAAAATATCTTTCATGATATCTTTTGTTTATATCATCCTTAATTTCAATAAAGCTTTCACTATACCAATGGCGTTTTTCAGGAGAAAATACTGTTTTAATGGAATTGATAATTACATCATCTTTACCATCTAAAATGTACTTTGTTAAAGAGTCGTATTCAACTCCAATGCTTGAAATAAACGAATAGCATATAGCTCCAAATTTTTTTGTTATTCCGAATCCTAGCATATCTACTCTCCATTTATAAGGTAATATCCACTTAACAAATTCGTCGTAATTTTCTTTTTCTTTTATTGCATTATTAATTGGCGATATTTTTAAAACGGATGGAACTGTCACAATATCTCCATTAATATTTTCACCATACATTTTGTACACAGAACTACTACTTCTACCTCCGGAAAGTGGTTTAAAATACACTTTTGAAGGAGTTGAACGTTCATCACTAGAGTGTTTCCTGAACATAATCTGGGAAACCATAGATTCAAAATCACGAATCTTCACTTGCTCATTAGGCCTGTATTCAGTTTTTTCTGATATTACAATATCTGAATTTCTCTTGAATTTAACTTTAAATTCATCTACAATACATAAAATGTATCGATCATTACCTCCAATAAAACCAGTTTTCTCAATAAACATATCAAACGTTGGGAGCCTTGCAGAAACGTCTCTATATCCGATATTTGCTCTAGAAAAACCTATAACAAATATATCAGGGAACTCCTCCTTGATTTTCTTAACAACCAATAAACCAGAGAGGTCTTCCGAGTCAAACGATAAATCCGATATGACAACATCAACATTTTTTGAAGATAGAAATTTTCTCATTTCTGTCTCATTAGTAAATAATGAAATATCCGCCAAATAACCAGAAGACCTGAAAAAAGATATACATTTTTCTTTAAAATTTTCGTGAAACTTACTATTTGGTTCAAGCATTGCGCATAGAATCATTTTTTTCTCCTATTTTGCAAATTGGACTTTCGTTATTTGGAATATGACACTCAACTACAACACGACCCTTTTCTGGTTCACCTCCAATAAAAACTATTCCTCCATGAATTCTAGTGAGAACTCCAACCAAAAATAAACCAAAATGAAGGCGTTCACTTTTTTTATCTACTGGTGATAAAGTAGCTGAGATGAAGGTTTCATTACTATACCATTCCTTTGCAACAAACCTAATTTTAAAAAAACCATGTCCTTGATCATTTGTTTGGCTATTTTGTAGCGTTTCTGCGTTTTTATCAATCGCATCTGATTGAAAATATTGCTTATTTATTAAATTATTTCGGTCTGTTTTTCCGGTTTGTTTCGCTTGTTTATTAAAAATAAGATCATAATTCGATTCCATCTTGTCCTCATGATAATATATAATTATATTATCTAATTCTGGTTGTCCATGTCTGACAATATTTTGTGTAATATTTTTTAAAATTGATAATATTGCGTGGCCTGTATCATATGAAATTTTTACGTCTTTTTTAACGTGATTACGAACAATATTTCGCAAAATCTCAATCTGTTCATCATCGTGCGATCTATAAACATGAAAAATCCATTCTAGATATTGAACATAAACATTAAAAAACAGTATATTTCCGCACTTTAATATATCACTTTTTGTTGCCTGAAATTTAAATATAGTTTCATTCAATATTTCTTTTTGGAATTCATTGAAAGTATCCATTTCATAATGTTGAAGAAGTTCATGCTTGCCATCAATTTCGAGAATTCTTTTTCTTAACCAATTTTTATCATTTTTTAATAATAATAAAGCATGATACTGACTTATTGCATTTGCAATCCCTTTTAAATAGTCTATGTCATCTGTAAATGCAAATGGTATATTCGATTCAATATTCATAACTGCAAAAGGCACACCTTCATTCGAAATTTGAATGCATATTTCAGAACGTGTTTTTTTGCGCCACTGAAGCCATCCTTGTAGACCATTAACTCTATAAATTTTAGGTATGTTATTTTTTGTGACAAAATTCTCATTTAAATTTAAATTTCTTAAATAAACAAAGCCGTCATGAAGGCGTGCCATTTTAAAGGTATACGCATTAACACTTGAACGCCATTTTTTGCAAGAGATTAAACGATTATTATTAATAATTCCTTCGTCAATATCACGTGTACCAATATCATCAGTTGCTTCAGATATTTTTACGAGAGCATTCAAGTGAGGATCGTAATATCTTAATGTAGCACTAAATGCTTGAGTTGTATGTATAACCTTTTCAAGAAGATCTTGACTATAATCTTTTATAGTTTTAATAAAATCTTCGTGAGTTGCAAAAGTAGGTAGTTTTTGTATTGAAATAATATCCTCTCTTGATCCTATAAGTGCATCAACACGCATATCAGATCTTTTAAGTGTCATATAAATATCACAATAGCTTATAATAGTTTCTATTAATAACTTCGAAAATGGTTCATAGGAAGTGGCGATTATTATATTCCTTATGGGTGTTTTTTGATTATATTTATTAATAACTGGCACGATTATATAATATACATCTAGATCGTGTTCCTTGTTTGTCATTACACGCCCAGTTACTACACTTTCATTTATCTCTTTTAGAGCATATTTCGAGATACATTCAATAATTTCATCAATATTTTTTTTATTATTAGAAATTATTGGAAATAAAGTTTTGTCAGGTAAAATATGAAAAGCATAAGATTTGATATTATGACTTAAATTGATGTATTTACAAAAATCTATTAATGAATATTTCCCATTTTTGATACTTTCATCGAATTTTAATGCATAATGTTTTACCGATTCGAGAGTTATATTAATCGACTGCTGGCTGTGAATATTTAATAAACGAGAAGCATACAGCAAACATTTTACGGTTTCATCATTTAAATTTGTCGTTTTACAATAAACATTAAAAAATTCTTCCTGATAGCAAACGAAGTTATTTGGGGTATAATCTAATCCTACTGGTATACCACACTTTTCCAATTCTACATTCACATCTTTCATAGTTGAAAAAATACTAATCCTGTCCGGAAATAATGCAAAAGATAAACTTGGTATAATTTTATTTCTTCTTTTGGAAACTAAAAACAGAGGAAGTGATTCAATGTTTAATCTTTTACAAATTTCTATAACATCATTAATGTAAACGATGCGACCCATTGAAATATCTTTTTCAATTTTCGATATTATTTCATTAGCATCTATCATATAACTACCTCATGCCTATATTACCAGGAAATTATGTAAACTAAATGCAGAATTCGTCTTTATTTATAATGTCAATATAAATACACCAAATTCATCTTATTCATATTATATACTAATCACTTTATTTAGCAAACATATTGTAAATATTACGTTTCTTAATAAAGTTAACATGTTGCCATTGAATGTGAAAAATAAATCTAATTTCTTTTTGGTTGGATGCCAGTTTATATAAACATGGATGGTTTACCTTTATTGGCCAAATTTATCAAAATCAGTATGAATGATACCGGAAAGAGGTATGATGTCAATAGTAATTTTTTATTACATAATTGTAAGAAAATAATATGTAATACTTTGCACCAGCCCTGATCATCCTTTCAGGTAACATGGTAAGGAAAATCGTTCAAAATATGGAATTAATAAAATTTTTCAATAAGACACATGCGAATTTAGGCCTCGATCATCCATTCGGCCAGGATGACTGCTTTTTTTTCGGAAAACCTGCAATACGTCCGACTCTTGGCGCTGGACAACGCGCCAAGAGTCGGACCATGGCCCGCCCCCTGGTCTTTTTTTGCAAACGGCGCAAAAAAAGCCTGGAAAAAGGGGGGGCGTAAAAAAAACAACATGGGATTCCACCCCATACCCCGCCAGGACTCTGTCCTGGACCTGCCAGGGAGCCAACCCCCTGGACCCCATTTTAGAAAAGCCCCCGCCGATGGCCGAAAGGATGATCATGGCCCGAATTTATATGGACGTAGGGCATAGAGTGACCGAAAGGATGATTAAGGCCGGTATACCTTAAGAAGTTTCATGACCCGTTCTTCGGCCCTGGCCGGCATCTCCGCCTCGGCTGGCAACCAGACCAGATTGTTTTCCCGCCGCAACCAGGTCAATTGGCGTTTGGCATAGCGCCGACTCTCCTGTTTGCCCAGATGGATGGCTGCGGCCAGGGAAATTTCCCCATCCAGATACCGCAGCAACTGCCGGTAACCCACGGCCTTCATGGCCGGAAGCGTGCGGTCGAATCCCTGCTGCCACAAGGCGGCCACCTCCTCCAGAAACCCCTGCTGCATCATCTGATCAAATCGTTGTTCGATCCGGAGATAGAGTTCTGCCCGCGGCCAGGCAATGGCCATTTTCAAAATGGGTGCCGTCACGGGGAGATGGGGTTGTTGCTGCCAGTAGGTCAGGGGAGATCCTGAACTCTCCCAAACCGCCAACCCGCGCACGATCCGCTGGGCGTCGGCAGGTGAAAGCCGACTGGCCAGATGCGGATCGACCCGGTGCAAATGGGCATGCAAAGAGGCCCACCCCTCCCGTTCTCCCCTCTCTCGCCACTGCCGGACAATGGCTTCCGGAACTTCCGGCACCGGGGCCAGACCTTGCTCGACAGCCCGGAAATAGAGTCCACTGCCACCCACAAAAACCGGTATTCGCTTCCGTTCCTGACAGGATGCCACCACCGCCAGGGCTTGCCGGCGATAGCTCCCGACCGAATACGGCTCATCCGGTGCCACCAGATCCAACAGGTGATGCGGCACCTTCTGTCGTTCTTCCGGCGTGGGTTTGGCACTCCCGATATTCATTCCCCGGTAGACCTGGACCGAATCGGCGTTTACGATCTCCAAAGGAAACCGGCTGGCCAGATGCAGGGCCAGACCGGATTTGCCGGACGCCGTAGGCCCCATCAGGAATACCATGGGACTAAAAAATACCTCTGTGCAAGGGAGTCAAGACCATGCTGCTCGATAAACAGATTGCCCTGGTGACTGGTGCCGGGTCCGGAATTGGTCAGGCAGTGGCCCTGGCCTACGCCGCAGCAGGCGCAACCGTCCTGCTCCTCGGTCGCACCCAAAAAAACCTGGAAGCAACGTATGATCGCATTCTCCAACAGGAAAACCAAGCCGTCATCGTGCCGTTGGACCTGGAAAAGGATTTGCACCGCGTGGCGGATCTGGTTCGGGAAATCCATGCCCGGTTTGGCCGGCTGGACATTCTTGTCAATGGTGCCGCACAACTCGGCACCCTGACCCCGCTGGCTGCCTACGAACCGCCCCAATGGGAAACCGTGTTTCGCGTCAATGTCACGGCACCCTTTTTTTTGATCCGCGAGCTGTTGCCCCTGCTGCGGCAGGCACCCAGAGCGACCGTCATCAACATCACCTCGGGCGTGGGACAGCAGGGGCGTGCCTATTGGGGAGCCTATGCGGCGTCCAAGGCAGCCTTGATCAATCTGACCGAAACCTGGGGTCAGGAACTGGCCCAGTCAACGATCCGCATCAATGCGGTCAATCCCGGACCAACGGCCACCACCCTGCGCGCCAGGGCCTTTCCGGGTGAAGACGCCTCATCCTTGCCGACACCAGCGGATATTGTCCCGGTTTTTCTCTATTTGGCTTCACCTCAGGGTGCGCACCTTCAGGGCCGGCATCTCCAGGCCAGAGAGTGGCTGCACTGGCAACCCACCGCCGAGGCTGGATGAATCAATGGATGAATAACCGGTATGTCACAAATTTGTCATAGGCTTGTCACCAGAAACACGACCCTGACAAACCTCCCCCGGGAGAGCGTGAAACAATATTTCCAATTGTTTCCAGGGTGTTCATGGCTTGCCAATCCGTGCCTGGGGCTGGAGTTACCCTCATCGGTTCGGGACCATATTTCTGGCTTGCATCTTGCTTTTTGAGAAAGCCAGGGAGGGAATTGATCCGGCATTTTATTTGTGTGTACTCTCTCGGTTTGTTGTTTCATTTCATGCAGGGCACTGATGACAAGGTGGACAGTTGGGCATGATGTGTGGGTGCTGCGTCGTGTTTTCATGAGCAACATTGTATATCATATGTTATCTGTGCATGACACCAAGTGACAAAGGGTTCCATATGCAAAGTCAGATCCATGTCAAAAGAGGCAACAAACGTCGGCGGAAGTTCAAATCGGAAAATTTTCCAAAATCAAAGCGTTATTTTTCCCTGCTGCTGATCTTCGGATTGTTGGCCGGCTGCACGTTTCTGGGACGACACGAAGTGGAGGCTCCCGTCGAAGCACCGAAAGAGTTCAATTTTACCGTGGCCGTCCTCCCTTTTGAAAATTTTAGTAATAATCCCGGCGTTGGCCATTCCATCTCGGAACTGGTCGCTACCGAGTTGGCCAGCCGCAAGGTATTTCGCATTCAGAATGAGAGTGAAACACGGCGCATTCTGGTTGACGGCAAGGTTGACATGGACCGTCTGGACGACATTTCCCTGGCCCGCAACTTTGCCGAACTGCTCCGCGTGGATGCCGTCCTGATCGGCAGTGTCCCGGAATTTTCCTATCAACACGGATTGCAGGAAAAACCGACAGTTGGACTCAACGTCCAGTTGATCCGGGCACACGATGGACTGGTTTTGTGGCACGGCAGCCAGGCCCTGATGGGTTCCGGCTACTGGCAACGCCAAAGCGCGGTCTATATTGCCCAGGATGCCGTCGTGCGCCTTGTGGACAGTCTGGTCCATGCCGCAGAACCGGATTGGCTGCCGACGGAAACCCTCACGCAAAAAACAGCCAATACCCTTAAAGCGACGTTTCATTTCAAGGGCTGAACAATATAAATTGTTCAGGCTTTTTTGTTGAATCCCGGATACCCGGCGTGCCAGACTTGCACCCGTAACGTAAGACCTGTATAATCGCACGGAGTGTGGTACGGGTGCATTGGGTGCATTTGGTTTCCGGATATGAGGCATCCGCCATTGCGCATGAATCCTGGAACAATTCCTCCTGATATTTACCGGCCAATGCACTTGCTGATTGTGATACAAGCGGGCTTGACCTTTGCGGCTGAACTTGGGGGTTCCGCTGCAGTGTTTAACAAACGGAGGGGAAGAGATGACCAAGACAATCATCAAAAAGAAGGTGTCCGGAAAAATTTCCAAACTGGAAGATCGTATCGCTCCAGCCATGATCGGGGGCGAAATCAGCTCGGCGCTGGCCGATACCGCAGGGATGTCGGCTGGGTCAATTCCGACCGATGTGCCTGCCGCACCCGCCAGTTACAGCGGCAGTGGTGACATTCCGCCTCCCCCACCGGTTTATGAGCAGGCATCGACACCCAGTTACGAAACCACCCTGGTGGATGTGGATACGACCGTGACCGGCCCCGGTGGGTCACAGTATGCGATCCAAAGTGACGTGACGGCCCAGGTTGGCACGAGTACCACGGCCATCACGGGTGATACCTCCGTGGGGTACCAGGTTGGCGGCCAATCCGGCACAGTGACCCTGCATACCGATGCCACCCTGACTCCCGATGCCACAACCGGTGATACCCAGATTCAATCCGATACGACGATCACCGGCTCCGGTGGGCAATCCGCAACTGTTCATGCCGAAGGAACTGCCAGTTCCGGCACCAACGGCGATTCCCTCTCCGGTACGGTCACGGTCACCGGACCGGGCGGACAGCAGGTTCAGGTCGAAGGAACCGTCACGGCCCAAAGTACCACAGATGGTACCCAGGTTTCGGCTTCGGCCACCGTGACCGGACCGGGTGGCCATTCGGTGACCATCGATGGCACGACCCAGGTCCAAAATACCACCGATGGTACGACAGTCAACCATACCGCAACGGCAACCGATGCGGGGGGTCAGGCAGCCACCATTCAGGGTACGACCAGCGTCAATACTTCTGGAACCGTGGAGAGCCACACCAGCACCGTAACGGGTCCTGAAGGGAAGTCATTCACCACCGGGGGCCGATTCAAGTAGACCAACCAGGGGACAGATCATCCAGCAGAGGGGCCAAACCCTTCACCCAGGGAAGCCCCCAGTTTTTGCATCAGGGCAACAAACCCCGGAAACGATGTGGCAATGTTGTCGCAACGGGTGACGGTCACCGGGTTTTTACAGGCCAGGCCTGCCACCAGGAGACTCATGGCCACACGGTGATCGGTCCAGGAGTCCACGGTCACCCCACCGGCAAGGCCTTGGGGACGGCCTGCGATCCGCATGCCATCTGCGCGTTCTTCGACGTTGGCACCCAGCCGGGTCAAACCGGCAGTCATGGCGGCAATCCGGTCACTCTCTTTGACGCGCAGCTCTTCGGCTCCTTCCAGGATGGTCTCTCCTTCGGCCAGGGCAGCGGCGACACTGAAAATCGGCAGCTCGTCAATGGCGAGGGGGACCCATTCCCGAGGCACGGTGATGCCGCGCAATGGGGAGTAATGTACCGTCAGGTCAGCAACCGGTTCCCCTCCCATGAGCCGCTCATCGCTGCGCTCGATTTGTCCACCCATGGCGATCAACATGTCCAGCAGGCCGATACGAGTGGGATTGACGCCGACGTTGACGATGCGGAGTTCCGATCCCGGCGTCAGCAGACAGGCCACCAAAGGAAATGCCGCAGCAGAAAAATCCCCGGGAATACGCATGGTTTGGGCCTTCAGAGCGGGCCAGCATCCGACGCTGACGGTCAGGCCATTGCGTTCCACCTCACCCCCGAAAGCGGCCAGCATGCGTTCGGTATGATCGCGGGTCTGGGCGGACTCGGTGACGCTGGTCACACCCGGGGTGTTGATGCCGGCCAACAGGATGGCACTCTTGACCTGGGCTGAGACCACGGGGCATTGATAGTCGATGGGCAACAACTCCTGACCGCCATGAATCACCAGGGGTGCCAGACGACCATGGTCGCGACCCAGGATACGTGCCCCCATGCGCCGCAATGGTTCCACCACCCGCCCCATGGGCCGCCGCCGCAAACTGGCATCCCCGTTGACAATCGACATGAAGGGTTGCGTGGCCAACAGCCCGGTCAACAATCGCATGGCCGTGCCGGAATTGCCCAGATCCAGGACATCCTCGGACTCCGTCAAACCTTCCAGTCCCACGCCATCGATGCTCCAACGGCCCAGGCCACGTTGCTGGATTTCCACCTTCATGGCGCGAAAGGCATCGATGGTCCGCAAAACATCTTCTCCTTCGAGAAGATTGTCCACTTCGGTGCGTCCCTCGGCCAGGGCACCAAAAATGATGGCCCGATGCGAAATCGATTTGTCTCCGGGTGGAGTGACTTTGCCCCGCAACGGCACCCCTGGAGTCATGCGCAGCACCTGGCCTTTTTTTTCCTGATTGCGTTCTCCGTCCACGCCATGCTCCTTGAATCAAGTCCGTCAGGACTCGCCACGCAGAAGTTTGTTTTCGGCCAAAACCCGGTCGCGGGTACCTTTGGCGCGGGCAAATTTGCCAAACAGGCCATCGGCATCCCCCTCTTCGACCCGTTTGGTCAGTTGTTCCAGGTCAACGCGAAAACGATTGAGCATTTCCACGATGGCGACCCGATTTTCCAGACAAATATCCCGCCACATGGTGGGATCGGACGAGGCAATGCGGGTAAAATCCCGAAAACCACTCGCCGCAAACCGGAACACCTCACCCCGCAGATCATCTTCCAGATCCGACAAGGTGTTGACGATATTATAGGCCATGAGGTGGGGCAGATGGCTTGTGGCGGCCAGAACCCGGTCATGGTAGTCGGGATCCATGATTTCCACTTTGGAGCCGACGGCCTCCCAGACCAGACGGACATATTCCATGGCCTGGGCCTGGGTATGGGGGGTGGGGGTCAGGACGGTCCGGCTGCCGTGGTAGAGGCTGGGAATCGAGGCTTCGACACCGGAGTGTTCGCGTCCGGCAATCGGGTGGCTGCCGACAAAATGGGCATGTTCCGGCATCAGGGCTTCACAGCGCCGGACAATGGAACCCTTGACACTCCCGGCATCGGTGACCACGGCTCCTTTGGCCAGGGCTGGTGCAAAATTTTCCACTGTGGGAACGATGGAACAAACCGGTGTGGAGACCAGCACCAGATTGGCTCCCGCCACGCCTTCCGCAGCCGATACCGTGCCCTGGTCGATGACTTTCATATCCAGGGCCTTTTCCAGGGTACGTCGCCGCCGGGCCACGCCGATCACTTCACCGACCAGGTCCTGTTCCCGCAAGGCCTGCGCCAGGGAACCCCCGATGAGACCAACGCCCACCACCGCCAACCGCTTGATGAAAAATGACACCGTTCCGTTCCTTGTCAATAGAAGCCAGCCTGCAACCGGAAGCAAAAGCAACGATTCAACCACCCCATTAAAAAACGTTCGAAAAACTGGGAAGGAGGTCCAGGAGGAAGGGCTGTGCCCTTCCTCCTGGCGGGGTTTGGGGCGGAGCCCCAACAAAGTCTTCCATGTCAATTCCTTTTAATGAAGGGGTTCTGAATGGTTACAAAGTAGGTAACTATTCAACCCCCCCTATTTTAGTAAACGTTTGAAAAACTGGGAAGGAGGTCCAGGAGGAAGGGCTGTGCCCTTCCTCTTGGCGGGGTTTGGGGCGGAGCCCCAACAAAGTCTTCCATGTCAAATCCTTTTAATGGAGGGGTTCTGAATGGTTACAAAAATAGATACAAAATTAACCGGAAAGAGCGTACCATGCGCCTGGTCAACAGAACAGGCAGAAGTCACAGGGCGCGTTGTGGATAGGACCCCAGAATCTTGGTAAACACCCCGGGAATATTGGCCAGTTCCGCCAGGGCATCTGCCGCCAGGGAATCTTGCTGATGGCCTTCCAGGTCGATGAAAAACAGATAGTCCCAGGCCTTGCGCCGACTGGGACGGGATTGAATCCGGGTCAGATTGATGCCCCGCGACGCAAAAATGCCAAGCACCCGATGCAAAAATCCCGGTTCATCCCGGAAAGAAAACATCAAACTGGTCTTGTCATGTCCGGATGGTTGGGGTGCCTGCTGGCCAATGACCAGATAGCGGGTTTCATTGTCGGCATCATCCTGAATATTTTCCGCCAGAATATTGAGACCATGATTGTCTGCCGCATAGAGGCCGGCGATGGCGGCGGCTTCGGGTTTTTCCCCGGCCAGGGTCAGGGCGCGTGCTGTCGATTCCACCTCCCGGGTTGCCACGCCCGGCAACTGTCGTTCCAACCAGCGCCGACACTGCGCCAATGAACGATAGTGGCTGTAGACCACCCGCACCCGTTTGATATCGGTCTCCATGGCCAGCAGGTTATGCACCACCGGCAAAAAGATTTCTCCACAAACGAGCAGGGGAGATTCCACGAAACGGTCAAGGGTATAGGTCACCACCCCTTCCGTGGAATTTTCCACCGGGGCCACGCCAAAATCGACCCGTCCGGCTTCCACGGCATCGAACACTTCATCGATGGAGCGTACCGGAAACATGTCGCAGGAGGACCCGAATTGTTTCAGGGCGGCCTGGTGTGTCGTGGTGGCTTCCGGTCCCAGGTAGGCGACGGCCAGTTTGCGTTCCAGGCGCAGGGAGGCGGAGATGATTTCCCGATAGATGCGATGCAAGGCCTCGATGGGAAACGGCCCCCGGTGCCGACCAGCCAGCCGGCGGTGGATCATGGCCTCCCGTTCCGGACGATAAAACGATGTTCCGGTACCAAGATTTTTTTTGGCCTTGCCCACTTCCAGCACCCATTGGGCGCGTTCGATCAGCAGATCGTGGATGTGATCGTCGATCCGGTCGATATGTTCCCGCAAGGTATCCAGATTTGGCGGGGAAACCGCCTCCGGGGCTGGAGTATCGGCACTCACGCTGGTTCCCTCATGCGCATGCGAGAGGAGTATTCAGACTGATATCAAACGTGGCAGGTTAATCTACCCATGCGCTCATGGCAATGCCGGAAAATATTGAAACAAAAAAATCCCTGCATTCAGGAATTTTAAACTGCGTCCACTTTGGATGATGTATTTTATTCCTTTGCCCTGTCCCCTTACCACATTTTCAATGTCCGGATGGCTTCTGACGCAAGCCTTCTTCCTACTGCAAATTCAACAATTTTATCCTCGACTTCTTCACGGCGATCACTCTTGGTGATAAACACTTCCATTGACCGCGCCAATTCGACCAACTTTTCTTTCGTGCCAATACTTGAAAGCAAGGTAATAGCTTCTTCACGATTTTTACACTCTGACAATTGATTTTTTATTATATCTAAATTTAATGGAATATCCCCTTTTTTTCCAACGGTGGTTGGGGTCATCACTGATTTTTCATGATTTCTATGTTTTGTCACTTCATTTTTAATTAAACAAGTATTTGATAAATTGTTTTCTATTGATTTCTGTGTCTCATTACTTGCTAAAAATACCAGCTTTCCCTTGCCAGACACAAGCAAATCAAGTTCGCCCTGATTCAGATCTCTGATTGCCGCAACAATTGCATCTAGATAACTCGATAAGTTATTTTTATTCATTTTACACCTTTGATATAAATTCATCCGTCAAAGATTCCAACTCATCTTGAATTCCTTCATATGTCACCCCGGAAACTCCACCCATTATTGCAACGGGGATACCATATTCTGGGGCACTTCCGAAGAGAGTCTTATTTTCTCTTATGAAGGTTTCAAAGACCGGGGTTTTTGTCCTTTTTATCTGATTGATATAATTCTGCAAGGTAGAAATTGGACGTTGATTTCTTATCTGAATCATGGTGAAAACAATACCCAGAATACGGGGTTTGATTTCCCTTAAATCACCATTAGAATTATTATTAACTTTTAAAACATGATCATTATAAGTTAAAACCATCTCTTTTACATGTTTTTCAAGATATTCAATTCCAAGTGTAGAAAGATAATCTGGCTTTGTTGGAACTAGTAAAAAATCGCTCGCAACGATCGCGGTCTTTGTTACAATGTTAAAATTCGGAGGACAATCAATTAAAATATAATCATATTTGTTTGAGAGAGATTCAATGCCCTTTTTTAACCTACTATGGACGCGCAAATAATTACTCCGCAAGTCGCGCTCGTTCATTCCAGGCAAACGACCCGCTAATTCCATATCAACATTAATCAAAGCAAGATGTGAACAAATAACATCAAGATCAAATCTTTGATATTTTTTCTTTACAATCAGATCCTCAATATTTAAATCAGCATCATTATCAATGAAAGCATCATACCAATTTTTAATTGTCTTAAATCTGGAAAAATTATCCCTCCATTCATCAACTTTGAAAAATGAAAACGTCAAGCTGGCCTGGGGATCCAAATCGATGACCAGTACTTTCTTTCCGCGAGAGGCCAAACCCACGGCAAGATTGGCAGATATCGTCGTCTTCCCTACACCACCCTTATAGTTTATTACGGACACGACCTTCAATGGGTACACTCCTCTGAGATTAAATATCGAATCAAACCGTCGAGGTTTCAACGTATCAGAGAAAAAATCCATTTGGCAAGATTTTTCATACGCTTCTTTTTTCACGCAGGGAGAAACTTCCCCTGCACCCCTGGAACGTTTTACCCTTGCAGCCATGACGGATGCCATCAAGACCCACGACACGCACAGGTTGGTTGCTTCTCTGGCAAATGCTGATCTCTGTACCCATTGCGGCTACTGTTTGCCCGCTTGTCCCACCTACCGCGTGAACAATGACGAGACCCGTTCGCCGCGTGGTCGGATCTCCATTTTGCTGGCCTGGCGCGACGGTCATGTCGAACCGACTGCCGCCCTGGCTACGCTGGACCATTGTTTGTTGTGTCAGGCCTGTCACACGGCGTGTCCTGCCGGGGTTCTTCCGGCCCGGTTGATCGTTCTGGCCCGGGAGACGGGACCCCATACGCCGCCACCCTGGTCGAGTCGCCTGTTTCATCGCATCACCGTCAACCCGCGTCTGGCGGTGTTGGTTTCCCGACTGCTCCAACGGTATCGTCGTTCCGGATTGCAGGGATGGTTGCGGCGGCAGAGGTGGTGGCGGCATCTGCCGTTCTTGCCGGCACTGGAAGGGTTGATACCGGTCACTCTGGGGAACCCGCCTGACATGGATGGTGTCAATCTTTTGAACACTGGTCCCGCCGTGGCCTTGCTGTGCGGGTGCATGGGCCGGATTTTTTATCCTGGTATTTCTGTTTCTGCCCAACGTCTTTTGACATTCCTTGGCTATCGGGTGACGGTGCCGCATGGTTTGGGTTGTTGTGGAGCGCCGTTTCGGGAGAGTGGTGACCGGGTGCGTTTTTTGCGGCAGGCACGCCGGACCCTGGATCTCTTTGCCCGGTATCGGGAAGTGTCAGCCGTGGTGTGTGACAGCACCATCTGCTTTTTGACGGCCCGCAGTTATGCCCAGGCCCTGGCGGATGATCCTGCCTACCGTGATTTGGCTCTGGAATTTGTGGCCAAGGTGGTTGAGTTCAGCACTTTCCTGGACGTCGCAGGAAAAATCCATCCTTCCCTGTTGACGGATCCCGGGTTGGGGCGGCTTGTTTTTCATGATCATTGCCAGGTCCGCCATGGCTTAGGCACGTTTTTTGCGTCACGAAATCTGCTGGCTCTTCTGCCCGTGCCGATGGTCGAGTTGTCCCGGGCTGATCGGTGTTGTGGTGCGGGTGGGGATTATCTGTTGCGTCACCCGGAGACCAGCCAAGCCATACGGGCGGATAAACTGGCCGATATCGTGGCCAGTGGTGCCGAGACGGTTGTGGCCGGCAACCCGGGCTGTCTGATGCATATGGAGGCCGGATTGCAGGCAACCGGGTCCAGGGTACGGACGATCCATATTGCCGAACTTTTTTGGCGAGCCATCAAAAGAAGCCGTTGATAAAAAGAGATGGATCGGGTCTTTTCTTTCAGGGAGGAAAGAATGTTGTCACGGAATGATAAGAAAAATCGATGGTTTACCATCGGCATGGCCGGTGTGGTTCTGGCAGGTGTCATTCTGGCTTTTTGGCCTGATGCTGCGGAGGCACAGCGCAATACCACCAATACCGCCAATGCCACCAATGCCGCCAATGCCACCAATCCTGCCGGTTCGCGGAACGTGCGCAACCAGGCAGCCTCGCGTCAACCAACTGCACAACGCCCGGCAGCACCAAAACAGGCTGGTGCCGTGCAACCATCATCAACTGTCCGCAACGGGCAAAGACCGGAGGCAACTCCGATCCGCCATGCAACTGCGTCACGGCAAGGCCAAAACCAGACACGGAGTCAATCCCAGGCCCAGGCCCAATCTCAATCTCAACCTCAATCCCAATACCAATCCCAATCCCTGATGCAGGCCCAGGCTCAAGCCCAGGCGCAGGCTCAGGCTCGAATTCCAAACCCGGTTCACCCCAATCCTGTTCCGGAAATGGCCGCGTCCGCAGTCTCTCATCCCGGAAAGAACAGTACCAATATGGGAGGCATTGCCGGATTTTTACTGGGTGGTATCGTCGGTTCGCTGGTGTTTGGCAGCCATGGGGGCAGTGGTTTTGGCATCCTGGATCTTCTCCTGCTGGGCGGTCTGGGTTACATGCTTTACCACATGCTGCGGGTATACCAGGCTACAGGAGGCAAACGTCCTGAATTCAAATTCAGCCTACCGTTTCCCAAGGCAGCGGGAGGCAAGCTTCCCGGATTCAAATTCAAGATTCCCTTTTCCCTGCCAGCGGGAGGCAAACTTCCTGGATTCAAATTCAAGATTCCCTTTTCCCTGCCGGCGGGAGGCAGCAAACGTCCTGACCTGCGCAAATGGGGTGCTTTTCCGTTTTCCCTGACCCGTCCGCCCAAGCCTGTGCCATCCCTGGCTTCTGGCAGGGGTACAGTACCGGATTTGGGCGATTTTCGCGACGACATGCACTTGTTTCAGGACGAACCCGGTTTTTCTCGTACTGAACCTGGTTTTTCCCGTACCGAACCCGGTTTTTCCCGTACTGAACCAGGTTTTTCCCGTACCGAACCCGGTTTTTCCCGTACTGAACCTGATTTTGTACGTGACGAACCCGAGTTCATCCAGGACGGACCCGAGTTGACCCGCGCCGAGCTGCAACCCAAAACGCCAGCAGCGGCCAAACCGGCCATGCAACCAAAATCGGCCACATACTCCAAGCCGGTCATGCAGTCCAAACCGGCCATACAGCCCAAACCGGCCATGCAGTCCAAACCGGTCACACCCATAAAACCCATGGCTCCGGTCATGCTCGACAAGGGTCCCATGGATGCTGTTTCCTGGGGATTGCAGCAGATTGTGCATACGGATCCACACTTTCGGCAGGATACGTTCCTGGCCGGGGCATGTGTGGCTTTCGAGTTGTTGCAAAAAGCCTGGCGTGAATGGGATGTGGAACAGTTGCGGCCTTTGGTTACCCGGCACATGTGGTCCCTGATCGAGCGGCAGGCCATGGAAGACAAAAAGGCCGGTCGATGCAACGTGATCGACAAAATCCGCTTCGAAACCTTCACCATCTGTGATGTTTGGCAGGAGTCCGGAAAAGATTACATTACAGTCCAGTTTGCTGTGTACATGGTCGATTACATCACCGATACCCATGGCAAAATTTTGGAGGGAAATCCGAATGTTCCGATTCGGGTTGAGGAGTATTGGACTTTTGTGCGGCCTGTTGGTTCACCGGATCCCAACTGGTGTTTGAGTGCCATCCGGCAACCGGACACTGATATTGTCGATCCGTCGTGAACATGACCGGCTTGCGTAACAGCAGATCGTTTCAGGTTGTCTATGCCTTACTGGCCATTGTCTTGACCATTCTGGTATTGCGTTTTGTGGCGCAGTGGGTCGGGGAAAAAGTGGTACCGGAGGGAAATCTTCGTCCCGTTCCCTGGCAGGAGGTACAGAACCATCTGAAAAGCGCAGGAGATTTGCGACTCTGGGCAGAGGCCCTGGAGGCCAGTGCCGGTTATTATGAAAAACTGCCCCCGCGAGAATCCTTCAAATACGGGTCACTGACCTCTGTCTCAGCCGCATCCATGGCCCGTGGTTGTCGGGATTTGGCGGCCCGGGCCAGAACAGGCGATCCCTCTGCCCTGTATCGCCATTTGTCTGCCCACTATCGCCTGTTTGCTTCCGTGGGACGGGATGGCCAGGGAGATGTTTTGGTGACCGGCTATTATGAACCGTTGCTGGAAGGGGCTTTGCAACGCTCCGAATCATTTCGTTATCCTCTCTACCGGCGTCCCCATGATCTTCTGGAAGCCGACCTGGGTACCTGGTTTGAGGATTTGAAAGGCCGCCGACTTGTGGCCCGGGTGGAAAAAGGGCACCTGCTTCCCTACTACAACCGCACCGAGATCGATCAGGGCGGCAAATTGGCGGATCAGGGGTTGGAGGTGGTCTGGGTCAAAGATCGGGTGGCTTTGTTTTTTCTCCAGATCCAAGGCTCGGGGCGCATCCTGTTGCCGGATGGAACGCATGTGCGGGTGGGTTACGACGGAGCCAATGGGCATCCCTATCGGGCCATTGGCGGATACATGGTCAAGGAAGGCATGCTGCTCAAAACGCAGGTGACCCTGCAATCCATCCGCAAGTGGCTTGCTCAACATCCTGATCAGGTGGAGCGGGTGTTACAGTACAATCCTTCCTACGTATTTTTCCGCCAACAGGAGGGGGGACCATTTGGCAACATTCAGGTGCCGTTGACAGCGGGTTATTCCATTGCCACGGATCATCGGGAGTTTCCCAAAGGGGCACCTGCCTTGCTGGTCGCTCGATGGCCGAAATTTGCCCAGGCAACTGGCGAGGAGATTGCCACCTGGGAGCCGGTCCAGCGTCTTGTGGTCAATCAGGACACAGGGGGAGCCATTCGTGGTCCCGGGCGGGTGGATTGGTTCATGGGCTTTGGGCCTGAGGCGGAGCGCGTGGCCGGGGTCATGAAACCGGACCAGGCCAGACTTTATTTCATTGCTCCGGCGTCGTTGTAGTCAAAAGTTGACAACAGGATTGCGCATGTCTTGATTGTGCCTGATCAACATCCACCAGAATACGAGGCCAGAAACCGGATGGCAGTCCCAACTCCGCCTTGGATGTGGCGAGGGGAGCGTCTTCCGGAACGGTGGGTGGGGCGAGGGGGGTTGGCAAGGTGGTGGCGTAGGCGGTCATTTCAGCCCGGGCATCCAGAGTGTCGGGATTGGAATGGAGGATATCCAAAATTTTTCCCGCTCTTTCCAGACCTTGTTGTTGGGCTTTTCCCAGCCATTGGCGTGCCCGTTC